>DATMDI010000069.1:0-4336 GCA_035557875.1 Vicinamibacterales bacterium | reverse complement strand
CGGCGCCATGTAGTTGGCCGTGCCCAGGGGCCGGCCGGGAATGGTGGAGCCCTCGAGTCCGGTCTGGTTCGATCCGGGCAGCCGGAACTGACGCGCCAGGCCGAAATCCAGCACTTTCACGTGCCCGTCGTCGCCCACCATCACGTTGCCCGGCTTGATGTCGCGGTGGACGATGCCCTCGGCGTGGGCCGCGCCGAGCGCCGCGGTGATGTGCCGCGTGATGTCGAGGAGCCGTCCGAGCTCCAGATCCTCGCGTGCCATCAGCGTTTTCAGCGTCGCGCCGTCGAGCCGTTCCATGGCGATGAACTGCCGGCCCTCGTGGGTGTCCACCTCGTGGATGGTGCAGATGTTCGGGTGGCTGAGCAGGGCGATCGTCGCGGCCTCGCGGCCGAAGCGGCGGACCGCGTCGGCGTCCTCGGCCAGTTCTTCCGGCAGGAATTTCAACGCGACCTTGCGCGGCAGCCGCAGGTCCTCTGCTTCGTAGACGATGCCCATCCCGCCGGTGCCGAGCTTGCCGGTGATGCGATAGTGGCTGACGGTCAGACCGAGCATGAGTCGGGGCAAAAGTTCGTTCGCACGGGGGTGGACCGTTTATACAACGGAAGGCCGTCAGGCGCCGGTACCGGTCCAGATTTGGCGCCGCGCGGTAAGAGCAGGGCTTATGATTGCTGCCAACCACATCCCGATGACCGCGCCCAAAAAAGCCGCTTCCCGATCCGCGACACCGCACGACGCCCTCATCAGCGACGAGCCGACCATCGAACTGGTGGTCCGCGCGCGTGAAGGGGATCGACTGGCGGTCGAAGCTCTACTGCAACGCTGCCTGCCTGGCCTGCGCCGCTGGGCGCACGGGCGGCTGCCCGCGGCGGCGCGCGGCAGTCTCGATACCTCCGATCTCGTCCAGGAGACCGTCCTGCACGTGCTGCGGCGGCTGGACCACTTCGAGCCGCGCCACGTGGGCGCGATGCAGGCCTACCTTCGCCAGTCGGTAATCAATCGCATCCGCGACGAGGTCCGCAAGGTCACGCGCCACCCGACGCCGGTGGAATTGCCGATGGACCTGGTGTCAGACCACACGTCCCCGCTCGAGATCGCGGTGCAGTCGGAGGCCTATCAGCAGTACCGCGAGGCGCTCGGCGGACTGGGGTCGCGCGATCGCGAGCTGGTGGTGGCGCGGATCGAGGCGCAGTGGTCGGTGGCGGAGATCGCCAAGCGGTTCGAGATGCCCACGTCGGACGCGGCACGGATGGCCGTCGGGCGCGCCATCAAGCGGCTCACGACGAAGCTCCACGGCAAGAAAGAGTCTTGATGTGGGGGCCGGCTTCAGCCGGCCCTGGGTCGCCTGAAGCCGGCCCCTACGCCTGAACGACCGTTCGGGTGCTGCTGTGGGCGCGCAGCACGTCCGACGTCAACTGCTTTCCGAGGTAGACCTTCGACTCGCGGTTGTCGGTCGGGTGCACCTCGTACTTGATCACGTCGAACTCGAGGTGGTCGAGGGTCCCTCGCATGTCGTAGAAGCGGTTCTTGGTCTTGACCACCACCTCATGGAAGCCGGACGAGTGCGCCCAGGCCTCCGACTCCTCGGTGAGCGCGCGGAAGTGCCCCTGTCCGCGCCAATCGCGCCGCGTGCCGCCGATCCAGTTGTAGAGCACCTTGCGGCCGTCGAAGCGCACCGCGCCGTTCAAGCGCACCACCAGGTCGGCCAGCTTCGGGTCGGCTTCCGAGGCGCGAAGCTCGTGCACCACCTTGAACGACACCGGTACGACCGTGCCCGGATCGTCGGGCAGGCTGGCCTCCGCCATCAGAATCAGGAACTCCCGATCGGCCAGACGGTCCACGATCTCGTTCGCGGTCTTCTTGCGAGGAAACTCCCCGAAGTACTCCTCGATGTACTGAATTTCGAGGGCGCCGCTCTCGAGGGGGTACTGCTTGATCAGGTATTCCAATCGATCTCCGTGGGAAGCCATACGGCGCTAGGGGCCGCCGCCGTTCATTGTGTCCCGGCCCGGCGCGGGGTCGCAACGGCGTTCGGCGGCGTGGCCGATTGGCCGGCGGGCGCCTCGAGCGCCTCGGCAAGGGCGCGCACGTGCTCGGGTGTCGTGCCACAGCACCCCCCGGCAATCTGGACGATGCCCGCGGCCACGTAGGCCGACACCGAGCGGGCGAAACCGGCAGGCGAGTACAGCGTGCCCTCCTGGCCAGGCACGCCGGCGCTCGGCGCACACAGCACCAGCGGGAATCGCCCGGCGAGGGTCGACAGCGGCACGGCGAGCCCGCCCGGACCGTGCCCGCAGTTCACCCCCACGCCGTCCACCGCCTCGGGATCGACCTCCGCGAGCCACTCCTCGAGACCGGCATGCGACGCCGCCACCCGGCCGTCTGGGGCCAGGGGCGCCGAGAACAGCACCGCTACTCGCCGGCCGGTCGCGGCGTGCGCGTCGGCCAACGCCGCCAGCGCCATCGCGGTCTGGGCCGGGCACCACCAGGTTTCGAACAGCAGCAGATCGACGCCACCGGTCAGCAGTCCGATCAGCGGCTCGCGAAATACGCCGCGCAGTTCCTCCGCGGCGGCGGCGGATCGTCGTGCTGGAGAGGCGCGGGGCTCGTCGGCGGGACCGAGAGCGCCGGCCACGAGGCGCGCGCGGCCGGGCGTGCGCACGGACCACTCGTCGGCGGCGGCGCGCGCCAGCCGTGCCGCTGCCTCGCACAACGCGCGCGCGTGCGCGGCGTGGGCCTCCGAGGCGGCGCGGAACGTGTTGGTGCGGACGATGTCGGCGCCGGCGTCGAGATACGCGTCGTGCGCGGCTCGCACGCGCTCGGTGTGCGACCAGGTCAGCGCATCGGTTGCGTGTACTGGTCCCGGCGCACCTGCCGACGCGTGAAGGAAAGTACCCATCGCACCGTCGAGTACGAGTGGGCCGCGCACGGTGCGCGCGCGCAGTTCGTCGATGGTCATGCCGCCGCCGTTCTCTCTGATGGCGCAGCCGCGCGGCGCGCGGCGGGCCGCTGCGTGCAGCATGCAACACAAACGCCCCTCGCGGGCATGTCAGAGCCCTTCGGAGTGCACGGTGACATTGAAATCGTGCACTGATTACATATCTGAAGAGTCACTCTGCACATCTTTGGCGATATGGCGTTGGATAGAGGCCACAATATTGCAAAGTGCTCGAATCGTCGTGCATAATTCAACTCTGCACGCGCTACCCGCCCCGGGTGGATTTCCGCTGCAACGAGAAGAGAAAGGATAGGCCTCGCCGATGGGATCTGCCGCACTTTCCGAAGCCGTCAAGAGCATCCGTGATTGGTCGTTGGGGGATGGCCGCGTTTCGACGACGTCGTCCGAGAAGGCCGCCGACATCTTCGGCAGCCGCGTCTTCAACGACAAGGCGCAGCAGGAGCGCTTGCCCAAGCCGGCGTATCGCGCCCTGCGCGCGACGATCACGCGCGGCGAGCCGCTCGATCTCGCGACCGCGGATGCAGTGGCCTCGGCGCTGAAAGAGTGGGCCGTCGAGCATGGTGCGACGCACTACACGCACTGGTTCCAGCCCCTCACCGGCATCACGGCGGAGAAGCACGATTCGTTTCTCGATCCCAACTCTGACGGCTCGGCCATCGCGCAGTTCCGCGGCAAGGAACTGATCAAGGGCGAGCCCGACGCGTCGAGCTTCCCGTCCGGCGGCATGCGTTCCACGTTCGAGGCTCGTGGTTACACCGCGTGGGATCCGACCAGCCCGCCGTGGCTGCACATGAACGGCAACTGCGTGACGCTGGTCATCCCGACCGCGTTCGTGAGCTGGACTGGTGAAGCGCTCGACAAGAAGACGCCGCTGCTGCGCTCGATGGAAGCGGTGTCGAAGCAGGCCGTGCGCGTGCTGAAACTGTTCGGGTCGACGGCCGAGCGCGTGTTTGCGACGTGCGGTCCCGAGCAGGAGTACTTTCTGATCGATTCCAACTTTTACTTCGCCCGCCCGGATCTGATCAACGCGGGCCGCACGCTGTTTGGCGCCAAGCCGCCGAAGGGCCAGGAGTTGGAAGATCAGTACTTCGGCTCGATTCCGGCACGCGTCCTCGCCTGCATGTCGGAAGTCGAGGCGGAGCTGTACAAGGTCGGTGTGCCGGTGAAGACGCGTCACAACGAGGTCGCGCCGAGCCAGTACGAGATCGCGCCGGTGTTCGAGCAGGCGAACCTGGCAGTCGATCACCAGTTGATGACGATGGAAACGCTGCAGCGCGTCGCGCCGAAGTACGGCCTGGCGTGCCTGCTACACGAAAAGCCTTTTGCGGGCGTCAACGGCTCAGGCAAGCACAACAACTGGTCGCTGTCCGACGAGTTCGG
>DATMDI010000068.1:0-6489 GCA_035557875.1 Vicinamibacterales bacterium | reverse complement strand
CCAGTGCGTCCCGGATCTCGTCGAGCGTCCGCTCGATCGTCCACGCCACGTCGTCGCCGTGCACGTCGTCGTCGAACGCGTCGAGATACGGCAGCGACACGCCCGGCCACACGTCCGACGAGCGCTCGGTGTGGCCGCCGCACGACGCGGAGTAATAGAGATCCGCGGGCGCGCCCTGATAGGTGAGTACCTGGCCGAGCGTCGCGAGCGCCGCGCGCCGCGACGCCGCGGTGCTGGCCCGCGTCACCTGGCAATGCGTGGTGTCGCACAGGTCGTAGCCGTCGGCCTGATGGCGGCCGCGGTTGAAGAGGGCGTAGGTGCGGATGGCGATCGCCAAGGCCTCCTTGGCCGCGTCCGCGGCGTTCGGTTCTCCTTCCGCCTGGAGCACCTGCGCCACGTAGATTTCGAGCGGGACGGCCGCCATGTCGTGGCCGCGCGCGGGCGACCCCACTCGCACGGTGACCCCGCGGCTGGCGCGGGCGAGATCGACGTCGGCGCCCTCGGACGGGATCTGGGGCGCGCGGGCCACTGCCGTCACCGTGGGCAGCGCCACGGCCGCAGCCACCCCAGCCGCCCGCGCAAAGCGCGGGCAAAGAGATACGGTTATCGCGAGGCGGAGCCTCCAGGATCGCGGGCGGAGCCTCGCGGCTAGAGCTTGCGTGCGCATCCGGGACGGCACCGGCACTGAATCACCTTTTCTCCGTCCGTGTAGTAGTCGTACGTCAGCTCGTCTCCGGCCTCGATGTTCTTCGCGGCCCGGATCCAGATGTCCTTCCCGACAATCTGGCTGTAGCAGTTCGGCTTGCACGCGTGGTTGATGAACCGGGCCACCGATCCGCCGACGTTCCCGTCACGCACCCAGCGCCGGTTGACGGTGAAACACCAGATTTCGCCTCGTTTGAGATACTTCGTCTCGCGTTTGAAGCTCTCCTTGTGATCGATGAGCTCTCCGTCGTAGGTGGCGATGCGGGAGTTCTTGGTGATGGGGACTTTGGTGAAGACGCCCCATCCGTGGACTTTCGAGCGGCGGCGCGCGATGGCCGGCAGGGTACGGCGGTCTGGCATCGACGACAGGATAACGCGCGCGCCGCGGTTTATCATCCATAATAGGCGACACATGAGCACAAAGAACGTTGGCGCGCGAGAGATCGTCCAGGCGTGGGGGCGGATCCTGGGCGGGTATCGCCCGAACCTGTCGATCGAGATCACGCGCGAGTGCCCGTTGCGCTGTCCCGGCTGCTACGCCTACGGCGACGAGCACCTCGGCGGCAACGGCGTGACGCTGCGCGGGCTCACCGATTACAAGGGCGACGAGCTCGTGTCGCGCTTCATGGCGCTCATCGACGAGCATCGGCCGCTGCACGTCTCGATCGTCGGCGGCGAACCGCTCGTGCGCTACCGTGAGCTGTCGAAGATCCTGCCGCAGCTCGCCGAGCGCGGCGTGCACACGCAGGTGGTCACGAGCGCGGTGCGCGAGATCCCGAAGGAGTGGATCGGCCTGCGCCAGCTGCAGGTCGTGGTCTCGATCGACGGGCTCCAGCCCGAGCACGACGAGCGCCGCAAACCGGCCACCTACGACCGCATCCTCAAACACATCGAGGGTCACCAGATCACCGTGCACTGCACCGTGACCCGGCAGCAGATCCGGCGCGACGGCTACATCGAGGAATTCCTCACCTTCTGGCAGGCCAACCCGCACACGCGGCTGATGTGGGTCAGCCTCTACACTCCTCAGATCGGCGAAATCTCGATGGAGCGGCTGTCGAAGGACGACCGCCAGCGCGTGGTGGCGGAGCTGCGGCGGCTGAAGCCGATGTTCTCGAAATTTCAGATGCTCGACGGCATGCTGAACGTCTACGCCAACCCGCCGCAGTCGCCCGACGAGTGCGTGTTCGCGAAGACCACCGAGTGCCTGTCATCCGATCTCGAGCGGCGCATCACCCCGTGCCAGCTGGGCGGCAACCCGGACTGCGCCAACTGCGGGTGTGTTGCCAGTGCCGGCCTCGAGGCCATCAGCCGCCACAAGCTGAAGGGCATCCTGCCGGTCGGAAAGATCTTCACTGCGTCCCTGCAGTTCGGCAACGCCGTGCGCTGGATGCGCGAAGGCACGGCGGGCAGCAGCAAGCCCGGCGTCCCACCGGTGCAGCCCGCCGCGCAGGCGTAGCCTTCACGCCGACGTCCGCACGGGCGCGTCGTGGATGGCGCGCGCCCGGGCCAGCGCCGCGTCCACGTGCGGCAGGATGTTCTCCTCGCCGACGTGGCGGTGGAACTCGGCCCGGCCCATCAGCGCGGCCGGCTGCGGCAGCGCGCCGCACAGCAGCAGTGTCCGGCCCGTGCTCTGCACCGCATCGCCGAAATCCTGGATCGCGCGCAGACCGGTGGCGTCGAGCGCGGTCATGTTACGCAGCCGCAGCACCACTACCTCTCCGTACGCGGGGATCTCCGCGATCTGATCCGACAGCTTGTCGGTGGCTCCGAACAGGAACGGGCCGTGGATGCGAAGCACGGTGACGTAGTCGGGGATCGCCTTGTCCTGCAGGACGTGCGACCGGCCGCGCTCCACGTAGGTATCGGTCAGGCGGGTGACCGTGGTGGTCGCCGCCACCCGGCTGATGAAGAGGAGCGCGGCGAGAATCATCCCGACTTCGACCGCCACGGTGAGGTCGGCCAGGATGGTCAGCGAGAAGGTGGCCAGCCAGACCAGCGGGTCGGCCCAGCGCTGCTTCCACAGCGACGGGATCTCGTGCCACTCGCCCATGTTGAAGGCCACGACCAGCAGGATGCCGGCGAGCACCGCCATCGGCACGAGCGACGCCAGCGGCGCTCCCGCCAGCAGCATCGCCAGCAGCATGAGCGCGTGCACGACGCCCGCCACCGGCGTCCTGGCGCCCGAGCGCACGTTGGTGGCAGTCCGGGCGATGGCCCCGGTGGCCGGCAGACCGCCGACCAGAGGCGAGGCCAGGTTGGCCAGCCCCTGCGCGAAGAGCTCGACGTTCGAGTTGTGGCGCGTGCCGGTCATCCGATCCGCGACGACGGCCGACATCAGCGATTCGATGGCGCCGAGCATCGCCACCGTGAACGTCGGCGCGATCAGCGTCAGGATCAGGCCGGGACGGAACGTGGGCAGGTGCAGCTCGGGCAAGCCGCTGGGGATGCCCCCGAACCGCGACCCGATGGTCGCCACCGGCAGCTGCAGCACGCTGGCCGCGACGGTGCCGCCGATGAGCGCGACGATGTAACCGGGCACGCGCGGCACGACCCGGTTCCACACCAGAATCAGGACGATGACGCCGGCGCCGAGCGCCATGGTCGGAACCGACGCGGTGTCGGCGTGCTGCACGAGCGCGCGGATACGGCCGATGAACTCGCCGGGCGCGGCGCCGGGCAGCGTGATGCCGAAGAAGTCCTGCAGCTGCGTGCTGGCAATCGTCACCGCGATGCCGCCGGTGAAACCGGTGACGACCGGGCGCGGGATGAACCGCACCGCGGTGCCCGCACCGGTGAGGCCCATCACCACCAGGATGACGCCGGCCATCATCGTGCACATGAACAGACCGTCCACGCCGTAGGTGGCGATGATGCCCGAGACCACGACGACGAACGCGCCGGTCGGCCCGCCGATCTGGACGGTGGAACCGCCGAAGGCCGCGATGATGAAGCCGGTGACGATGGCGCAGTAGATGCCGGCCTGCGGCGTCATGCCCGACGAGATGGCGAACGCCATCGCCAGCGGCAACGCGACCAGGCCGACGGTGACGCCAGCGATCAGGTCGGACACGAGCGTCTGGCGGGTATAGCCGCGGAGCGCCAGAACGGAGGCGGGAACGAACCGGTGGACGCTCGAGACTGGGTCGGACACAGACGTTGCCTTCAATTCTACGTCCGCAGCTCGAGGCGGTGAGAGCGCGTGGCGAGACGCGCGGGGGCGATCACTCCACGCTCAAAGGCAGGCGCAGGTGCACGACCGTGCCGCCGTCCGGCGGGCACTCGATCGAGATCTCTCCCTGATGGGCCTCGACGAAGCGCTTGGCCGTCGCCAGACCGAGGCCGGTCCCCCGCGACTTGGTGGTGAAGAACGGCGTGAAGATCTTGCCGTGAATCTCCCGCGGAATGCCCGGGCCGTTGTCTTCCACGGTGACCTTGCAGGCATCGTCGCTCATCGACACGTCGATCCGAATCCTGCCCTTGTTCTTCGTGGCATGAGCTGCATTGAGCAACAGATTCTGAAACACCATCTTCAACATCTCGGGGTCGCCGTTCACGGCCTGCGACGCTCCGTGCACTCCCATCTCGAGGTCGCGGAGCTCCGCATCCTGCTTGAGCAGCTCGGCGGTGAGCCTGACCAGCGGCACGATCTCCACGGACTGCAGCTTCGGGCGGCGCGGCCGCGCGAACACGAGCACGTCCTTCATCAGCGCGTCGAGCGCGTCGATGCGGGCGATGACCTCGCCCATCATGTCGGCTTCGGCCCCGCCCCGTTGCATGCGGCCGGCGATCACCTGGATGACGCCGCGGATGCCGGCGAGCGGATTCTTGATCTCGTGCGCGAGCACGGCCGCCATCTCGCCGAGCCTGGCAAGAGCCGTCTGCTCACGGAGCTGTTCTTCCATGCGGACACGCCGGCTCAGGTCGTGGAGGATCCCGGTGAATCGCCGTTCTCCCTCGACGACGATTTCACCGACGGACAAGTGAAGAGGAAACGTGGTGCCGTCCCGCTTGAGCCCGGTGACTTCCCGGCCGATCCCGATGATTCTGGCTTCTCCGGTCGCCAGATACCGCGACAGGTAGCCGTCGTGTTCCTCGCGGTGGGGCGACGGCATCAACAAGCTGACGTTCTGCCCTACGAGCTCTGCCTCGGTATAGCCAAACAGCCGTTCCGCCGCGGGGTTCACCGTCTCGATTCGCCCGGATTGATCGATGACCAGAATCCCGTCGACCGCCGATTCGATGACGGCCTGCCATCGGGCGTTGCTCGCCCGCAACTGCGTCTCGAGCGGCGTTCGGCCGCTCGCATCTGATGTGTCCATGATTCAGCGCCCGTGCTGAGCCCTTAGCCTCTCACGAATGGAGGATCACCCGGCAGGCGGCGTCGAGGTCCAGCGGCTTCTCGAGGACGCAGCTGGCACCGAGGCCGGTGGCCTCGTCGATCATCTCCGAAGTGCCGAACGCCGTCATCATCACGACGTGACTCCGTGGAGACAGGGCTCTGACCAGGCGCAGCAACTCGAGGTCGGCCGTGTCGGGCAGGCGGTAGTCCAGCACGATCGCGTCGAAGGAGTCCGAGCGGAGGGCGGCCTGGGCCTCCTGTGCGTTCGCGGCCTCCTTGACCGCGCACCCGTGCCGGCCGAGCGCCTGACCGAGCGACCAGCGGATCAATCGCTCGTCATCGACGACCAGAATCCGGGCCGCATGTCCCCGGTCTGGGTCGCGGCCGGCCCGTAGTACCGCCACCGCCAGGACGACGACCCACGCAAGAAACACTCCGATGTTGATCCGTTCCCAGACTCCGAGTCGCGGTGTCGGCAGGCCGGCGGCAAGGCGCGGCGCGTCGAGGAAGGTCATGACGCCGAACAGGGCAAGCGTCACCAGGCTGGCAATCGAGTAATAGCGAAAGCGCCTGCCGAACGCCGCGGCGCCAACTCCGATCGAGAGCAGCATGACCGAGACGGTGACGCTGGCCAGAACGAGATGGAACGTGTCGCTCGCGGTGCCGCCGCCCGCAGCGATCACCTCGCGCTGGTGCATGGGAGCAAACGGCCAGAGAAGACCCAGCGAACCGTAGAGGACTATCAGCCGGCCGACGATGCCCAGGGCCCGGTTCGGACCGGATAACCTCCACACGCCCCAGCCGAACGCCGTCACCAGGACCGTATAGAGCGCCCCAGGCAGCGTCCAGACGGTCCTGGTCGGTGCCCCGATCGCCGACAGCTCGCTGATCGTCTGGGACGCGGAGCTGTAGCCCTCCCACTGCAGAGGAATGAGCGCGGTCATCGCCACGTAGAGCAGCGACGAGAGGATCCCGCACACCAGGAGCGCGTTGCGGAGCACGCCCGGGGCATCAGCAGGCTCCGTGCCACACGCCGGTTGCACGAGCGCGCCGGCGCCGAGCCTCGTTATGTGACCGCCGTCTCGAACGGTGATGGGAGGGATCGGGAAGATTCCTCTACGCACCCGAAAAATCCCGCGCGCCGGGCCATGCTTCGCGCGATCGGCGCGGCCCGTGCCGCGGTACAGCGGTTGCACCGTCATTGACGGGAGGCGATGGATGGACTGGCTGGCGACCCTCGAGAACAGCGCATTTGCGACCTGGCTGCGTGAGTCGAACACCATCTGGGCCTACCCCCTGGTGCTGACGCTGCACACGGTCGGCCTCGCGCTGCTGGTCGGCGCGAACTGGGTGCTCGACCTTCGCATCCTCGGGGGCATGGGCCGGGTGACGATCCCGGATCTGTCGTGGACCTTCCGGGTCATGTGGATTGGGTTCTGGGT
>DATMDI010000067.1:0-9983 GCA_035557875.1 Vicinamibacterales bacterium | reverse complement strand
CGTCCGACGGCACCTGCAGTGTGGCCAGCGGCCCGTCCAGCGAGCTCACGACCGGCGGGGTGAAGAGCGGCCCCATCTTGTAGCGCTTGACCACCTCGAGCGCCTCGGCCTTCAGGGCGGGCGTCAGATCGAGCAGGTCATTCTCGGTTATGCCCTGGCGATCGAACGGCGCCGGCTTCGTTGGAAACGGCTGCGTCGGGCTCGAGCGCTCCTTCGGCGCGTCCGAGACCGGCACCGGCCGCTCTTCGATCGGCCAGATCGGCTCGCCGGTCTCGCGATTGAACACGAAGAGCATCGCGTGCTTCGTCGGCTGCGCGATGGCTTTCACGGGGCGGCCGCCGACCCGCATGTCGAACAGGATCGGCGCGCACGGCAGATCCCAGTCCCACACGTCGTGATGTACCGTCTGAAAATGCCACTTGCGCTTTCCGGTCTTGACGTCCAGCGCCAGCAAGGTGTCGGCGAAGAGGGTGTCACCGGGCCGGTTCCCGCCGTAGTAGTCGCCAGTCGGCATTTCCGTAGGCACATACACGAGGCCGAGCTCGGGGTCGCCGCTCATCTGCGCCCACACGCCAGTGTTGCCGTTGTACTCGGCCGAGCCCTCGAGCCACGTGTCGTAGCCGAACTCCCCGCGCCGCGGGATCGTGTGGAAGATCCAGAGCCGCTTGCCCGTGCGCGCGTCGTAGCCGCGCACCGAGCCCTTGGCGTTGCGCATGGTCCGCGGTACCGATCCCGGCCGATGCGCGGTGCCCACGACGATCACGTCGCCGACCACCAGCGGCGTGGCGTTGAGCCCGAGCTCCGCCGTGTCGAGATCCACCTCCTGATCGGCCTCGAGCTTCAGATCGACGACGCCGTTGCGCCCGAACGTGGGGACCGGTGCCCCGGTCGCCGCGTCGAGCGCCTTCATCCGATAGCCGGGCGTCACGTAGATGATGCGGCGATCGCTGCCGTTCGGCGCCGCCCAGTACGCCACCCCGCGTCCCGCCCCCTGACGCGGCGCGTTCGTACCGCGGACGCCCTCGTCGTCGCTGTGCAGCCATCGCATTTCGCCGGTGGCCGCGTCGAGCGCCACCACGGCGCGCCGCATCCCGGCTGTCGTATACAGCACGCCGTCCACGAACAGCGGCGTGGCGGAATAGAGCGTATCGGGGCGCGGTCCCAGGAAGTCGGTCTTCAGCCGCCAGGCGATTTCCAGCCGGCTGAAGTTCTCCTTCGTGATCTGGTCCGCCGGCGAGTAGCGCTGGCTGGCGAGGTTGCCGCCATAGGTGGGCCAGTTCGTGCCCGCCGCGGCCGGCCGTCCCGCCTGTGCCTTCGCACCGGAACTGCCCGCGCTGAACACCAGCGACGCAACCGCCGCGACGACGAGAACGCTTCCCGCGAGTCTCAGCACCTTCACTCTCTTCTCCGTTGGGGTCGGGGTTCCGTGATTGGGCGTGATTATGGTGCCCGGTCGAGGGTGATCTCGGCGAGCTGCGTCCGATCTGCCGGCAGCGGCACCGGTCCGCTCGGTATCTCGGACGAACGCAGCACGAACGACAGCACGGCCACGGCATCGGCGGGCGACAGCGACCTGGGCTCGGTGGGGGGCATCTCGTCGATGCGGTCGAGAAGCCGGCGCAGGTTCCTGCCGCGCCACGAATCCAGGAACTGCGCGCCCGCCAACGCCGGCGCGCGCTCGATGCCGCCCAGTTCGTCCCCGTGACACGACGAGCACCTGGCGTAGTAGATCTTCTCGCCCGCATTCGCCTGTTCGTCCGTGTACACGCCGGACCAGGCGGACCGCGGCCCCGCAGCGGTCAGCGCCATGCCTCCGAGCACGACCGCGGTCACGTGCGTCAGGCGACGCAGGAATCCGCTCACTGCCCGCGGCCTCGTCCGGGCGCCGGCGCCGACGTGCCGGGCGGCACGCTTCCGGGCAGGCCGATCACCGGCTCAGAGTCGGGCTCGGGCGTGCTGTCGCCGCGTCCGCGTCCCGGCGCCGCCGTCCCACGGCCGGCCCCGCCGCCACGGGCCGGCGGCATCCATCCGTCTCGCGCCGGTCCGTTCTGCACCATGCGCGTGTCGGCGCTGAGCGCGTAGCCGTTCAGATACTGCGCGCCGGCGTTGCCGAAGTACTTGCCGTACTTGAGCGCCGCATCGTGGACCTTGACCAGCGCGTCCTGGTAGCGCGGGTCGTTCTGCGCCCATCCGGAGAAGCTCGAGAGATCGTTGTTACCCAGGATCACCACGTCGACGCCGTGCGTCGCGGCGATCTCCTCGGCGTTGGCCACGCCTTCGAGCGTCTCGATCATGACGGTGACGAGCATGTTGTCGTTGATCGTCGCGCGGTAGTTGACGCCCGGCCACACCTGGCCGAACGATCCGCCGCCGGAACTGCGGCGGCCAAACGGCGGGTAGCGCGAAAAGCGCGCGGCGTCGCGCGCCTCGAGGCCGTCGTCCACGGTCGGCACGATGATGCCGATGGCGCCCAGGTCGGTGGCTTTCTGGATGCTCGATTCCAGAGCGTCCGGCATGCGGATCATCGGCGCGGCGCCCACACCGACGCACGCCAGAATCATCCGCCTCACCTCGTCCCATGACATGGTGCTGTGCTGCATCTCGAACCAGATGTAGTCGAAGTGCTTGCCCACCTCGCAGTACAGATCCGGGTTGTAGGTCGAGATCGTGTAGCTCGTGATCTGCTTGTCCTGGAACAGCAGTTCCTTCGCTTTGTTGTAGAACGGGCGCGGCGTGGCCGGATTGATCGAGGCTTTGACCTGCCACCCCCAGCCGCGCGCGTCGGGCACAGCCGGCGTCAGCGTGCCGCCGATCAACTTGCCGGCGGCGCCGGCCGATCCGGCTCCGGCGCCCCGCGCCGGCCCGGGACCCTGCGCGGCCTCGAGCCCCAGCACCAGACCGGCCGCCAGACACGCGGCCGCCACACTCTGTAGCCCCCTCATACGAAGCCCCCTCTCTTTGCAGTGTTACGTGCGCGGATGGTAGCTGGAGCCGCCGCAGCGGCGCGGGTCAGCCAGCCAGCGCGGCGTTGATCGACCGTGCGGCGGCGACCACCTCGGCGGCCGCACGCGCGATTCCCTTCGAGCGCAAGCGCGCGACCGGCGACGAGATGCCGACCGACGCCACGATGTCGCCTCCCGGATCGCGGATCGGCGCCGCGACGCACGTGACCTCCGCGAGGTACTCCCCGTCGTCGAGCGCGAATCCGTCGGTCCGCACCCGTTCGCAGGCGCGGGCGAGCTTCGTCAACGAGGTGATCGTGTTGCGGGTATAGGCGTGCAGCGGCGCGTGACCGAGCAACTGCTTCAAATCCGTGAGATCCAGATCCGCGAGCAGCGCCTTGCCGTGCGCCGTGCAGTGAAGCGGCGCGAATTCGCCCGTCTGTCCGGCGACGGAGACGACGTGCCCCGTGGGCGTGTGATGGTCGATGAAGAACGCCTGACCGCCCTCGCGGACCGCGTAGTGCGACGTCTCGCCGAGCTTCGTCGCCAGGTCCCGCAGGTGCTGATGGAAAAACGCCCCGAGGACGCTCCGCCCGTACCTCCGCGACAGTCGCCACGCGCTGGGACCGAGAATGTAGTCCTTGCTGCCCTGTGGATTCGACAGGAACCTGCGCTGGCGCAGCGTGTTCGCCAGCCTGAAGACGCTGCTGCGATCGATGCCGATGAGCGCGGTGAGATGCTTGAGCGGCACGGGGTCGGTGGACGCCGCCACGGCCTCGAGAATCGCGAGGCCGCGATCGAGACTCTGGATCGGCGGTGTGTCGTGTGTCGGTTTCCCGTTCATCTAGAGAATCAGCGCCGCTCACAGAATACCACTCCAGGCGCGGCGCTCTTGTTCGCATTCGTGTCCGGTTTCGCCGCCGATCGCAGCGACGAGGACGCGGCGGATTGTGCGCCTGCCCCCGTCCGTGCAACACTCGTTGCGTATAGCGCACTGCATCGAGGCGGCGGATCGTAGCAACCGCCACCGCAGCGAGTCAAGCGCACGACGCGCCGGCTCACGCGCCACACGATGGCGGATTTCATCTTCGGACCGTACGCGTTGAGCACCGACGCGTCGACGCTGACGCGCGACGGAGCCGCGGTACGCCTGCGCCCGCGCGCCTTCCACGCCTTACGCGTGCTGCTCTCGCATGTCGGGTCGGTCGTCGACTACGACACGATCATCGCCGAGGGCTGGGAAGGCGTGCACGTATCCCGCCACACGGTCGATGTCACCCTGGCGGAGGTGCGGCGGCGGCTCGGTGAATATGGACGATGGATCGAGCATCGCGGAAAGTACGGTTACGCGCTGCAGGTGCCGCAGTCGGACGAGCTCGTACGGCAGGGGTGGCACTTCTGGGGGCAGCGCACGCGCGCCGGCTGCGAACGCGCGATCGACTGCTTCGCGCGTGTCACCGCCGATTGCTCGTCGAACTTCCGCGCCTTCGAGGGGCTGTCGGCCTCGTACCTGGCGCTCGCGGTCTTCGGGATGCGCTGCCCCGTCACCATGTATCCCCTCTTCCTGGAAGCGCACAAGCGGGCGGTGACGCTGTCGGGGCTGCGGCCTGAGCTGCGATGCGACCGCGCGTTCGGCATGCACGTGTTCGAGCACCGCCCCCGCGAAGCCGAGGCCGAGTTCCTGCGCACGCTGGCCCAGAAGCCGGCACTCGCCTCCACGTATGTGCGGCTGGGGCTACTCTACGGCGCAACTGGCCGGTTCGACGAGGCACTCGAAACGTTGGCCCGCGGCATCCGGGTCGATTCACTGTTGCCGACGCTGGCGGCCGCGGAAGTGCTGGTGCACTGCTGGCGGCGCGATTTCGCGACGGCCGTCGACGTCGGCGGCCGCGGCGTGGAGTTGCACCCGCACCTGCAGACCGTTCGCGTGAACTACGCGCAGGCGCTTCAGTTGGCCGGCCGCCTCGACGAGGCGCTCGCGCAGTACCGGATCGCCTCGATCATCGCCCCGGACGTGCCGTGGCTGCGCGCGCTCGAGGGCGCCTGCCTGGCGGCGATGAGGCGCCACGATCAGGCGCAGGCGACGCTCGTCGGCCTCGAGGCGCTCCGGCGGTCCGAGTACGTGGACGCCTACTACATGGCCGTCTTCCGCGCCTCCTTGCGGCAGCCGCGCGAAGCCGCCGCCGAGCTCGAACGCGCTCACGCCGAGAACTCCGCCTGGCTCTACACCCTCGACGTGGATCCGGTCTTCGACGCCGTGCGCGCCGAGACCGGGGTCCGCCAGCTGCGTCGCCGCAGCCGCGCTTCCTGACGCGCCTTCTTTGACGGCGTTTCGACCGGGGCCACCCGGCTCGCGCGGTTCACGCGCCCTTGACGGTTGTGCGACTCCTCGACCGGTGCTCATGTCCGCGCGCGTCTGACGGCGCCCGTTGTGTTTCGCTATATGCAACAGCGGACATGTGACCGGATCGACCGGAGAACCGTCGTGACGGCCAACGAGCTGCCGTTCGGCCGCGGCCGCCACTTCCTGCAGGATGGCGGCGCGTGCGCCTCCTCGATTGGGGCGCCCAGAACATCTTCTTCTATGGCGACCTGGACGACATCGCGCTCGACGATCCGACGCGCGAGGAGTGGTTCAACACCGACGCGGCCGCACGTGGCAACTGCGGATAGACGGGCAGAACATCTTCAATCGCCAGCGGGTGCCGTGGGGGTCGCCTTTCACTTCAGGCGGCCCTTACAACTGCGGCAGGGCGACGGTGATGCCGCGGATCGGCCGGTCGTCGGCGTCGAGAAAGCGGGCGCAGAAGTCGGTGGCGCCGCCGGCGTTCACGACGACGGCACGAATCACGTTCTGACCGTTCTTCAAGGTGAGGCGCTTCGACACACCGTCGTCGATCACGGCCTGCCGATCGTTGTAGATCCCGATCACTTCCGCGCCGTTGACCCACCACACCGAGGCCGCGTTCGATCCGATCGCCAGGCGCACCCCGCTCATCTCCCGCGGCGACTCGACGACGGTGACAATCCAGAACAGCACGTTCGACGTCGGTTTCTTCAGCCCGTACGCGAAATGATAGAGGTTCACGTTGTAGCGGGCGGTATCGACGGTGTGCCATTTCAACTCGGCGCTGCCGACGGTCACCCGGTCGCCGTCACGCGGCACGATGGTGAACTGATCGGGAAAATGCGCCGTCTTGACCAGAGTCCGTACTGCGCCGTCCGTGAGCTGACCGGCCACGCCGATCGGCTCGAGGATCATCCACCGCTGCAGGAATCCTCCGGCGTCTGGCGCCTTGGCCGTCGCCGCGGGACGCACGAGCACGCTCAGGAGCGCGAATGACGCCAGAAGCGTTCTGTGCACGGTCATGGCGCCTTGAACCGCCAGCGCTGGCGATCGTGGTCGGCACGGAATCGCGCGAGCGTCGGCGTGCTGAAACCGACGGCAGAGAGCGTCAGCGGCTCTTTCGAACCCGGTACGGCTTTCGGCATCACGCGATAGGTGCCGTCGGCGAGCTGATCGACGCGCCACAGCTGCTCGGCCGCACCCGTGAACGCCGGCGCGATGACCAGCTCGCCCTCGCGCGTCGCCGTCAGCGCGCGATCCGTTCCCGCGATCGTGATCCTGAAGTACGGCGAGCCTGGATAACCGCCGGCATTCGGCGCCGGCGCCACCGTCCACTTCTGCTGCGCCTGCAGCATGTAGGGCGACATTCGAACGTCGACGGCGCCCGCCGGCCAGTTCTCCGACACCTGCGCGGCCTCCTGCGACGGAACCGGCTCGACGGGTCCGCCGTCTCCCCGCCCTGCCCCGCCGCCGCGGTCCGCTGCTCCTCCCGCGCCGGCGCGCCCGCCGCGCCCGCGCGGCCCACCGACCGGTATACCCTGCACCGCCATCTCGAGCGCCGTGCCGGTGCGCGCGGATTCGATCTCGTGCGTACCAGCGGTGAGGTTGGCGCCCGCTTCGGGCCAGCCGTCGCGCCACAGCAGTGGCCGGATGTCGAGTACGCTGATGCCGCCGCGATCGAGGTCCGCCTCGAAATGAAGGGAGAACTTCTGCACGCCTTCGCCGAGGTCCAGCAGCCCGAAATGCCCCGGCCCGATCGAGCGGCCGCCGGACCCGAGGAACAGCGTGCCGCCGCCCTGGAGCATGTCGATTCCCATGTTGTCCAGAAACGGGCCTGTGACCTTCCGGGCACGCCCCATGCGGATGTTGTAGCTGGAGTTCGCGCCCGCGCAGCACGACCCGTGAGTGACGAGCAGGTAGTACCAGCCGTCGCGGAAGATCATGATCGACGCTTCGGAGTTGATGGCGATGTCGATCGACTTACGGTTCGGATACAGCCGCTTGCCGCTCTTCGGATCGAGCTCTACCAGGCGGATGTAGCCGAAATAGGACCCGTACGTCAGCCACAGCGATCCGTTGGTCGGATCGCGAAAGACACCCGGATCGATGGCATTGCTGTCCTCGACGCCGTCGGACCAGACGACGGGCCCGCCGTCCTCCCACTTGTAGCCGGGGGACTCGGGATCGAGCGTCGTGCCGATCAGCAGGCCGATCGCGGACTTGGGCTGCGTGCCAGGGGCCGAGTAGTAGACGAAATACTTGTCGCCCGATCGGATCAGGTCTGGCGCCCAGGTGTTGTTGCCGCCGCGCGCGAGGACGTCGGGCCCCGGCTTGCCGCCGGGAACCGCTTGCATCAGAGTGCCCTTCCGGCGCCAGGTCCAGCCGTCGTCGGAGATGGCGATCGGCAGCCCGTTGCCGGTGGCGTAGACGTAGAATCGCCCGTCCTGCATCACCACCGTCGAGGGATCGTGCATCCCGGGCTGGCCGTCGAGCGCGAGGACCGGCGACACAATCAGCAGCGCCAGCACCACGGCGCGACGCATCAGCACGGCCGCAGTCTAAACGCGCGGTGCGCGCGACTCCGGCAAATAACCGGCAAAGGTGGCGTGCGCCGCAGTGGTGCGCGTATCTTGACCAGATGAGTGGAGACAGCTCGTTCGAACCGACGCCGGCCGACAAGTTCACGTTCGGCCTGTGGACAGTCGGCAATCGCGGCCGTGATCCCTTCGGCGACGCCGTACGGCCGCCGCTCGATCCGGTGACTGCCGTGCACTGCCTCGCGGAGCTCGGCGCGTGGGGCGTCAACTTCCACGACGACGATCTGGTGCCGATCGACGCCACGCCGCAGGAGCGCGATCAGATCGTGCGCGACTTCCGCGCCGCTCTCGAGTCGACGGGCATGACCGTGCCCATGGCCACGACCAACCTCTTCAGCGAGCCGATGTTCAAGGACGGCGCCTTCACGGCGCACGACGCCTGCGTACGCCGCTACGCCGTGCAGAAGACGATGCGCGCGATGGACCTCGGGGTGGAGCTGGGCGCGCGCACCTACGTGTTCTGGGGCGGCCGCGAGGGCGCGGAAGTGGACGCGGCCAAGGATCCGGTGGAGGCGATCAAGCGCTTTCGCGAAGCGCTCGACTACCTGTGCGCCTACGCGCGCGACCAACGCTACGACCTGCGGTTTGCGCTGGAGGCCAAGCCGAACGAACCGCGCGGCGACATCTACTTCCCCACCACGGCCGCCTATCTGGGATTCATCAACACGCTGGCGCATCCCGAGATGGTCGGCGTGAACCCCGAGTTCGCGCACGAGCAGATGGCCGGCCTGAATTTCGTCCATGCCGTGGCGCAGGCGATCGAGGCGGGCAAGCTGTTTCATATCGACCTGAACGACCAGAAGCCGGGGCGCTTCGATCAGGATCTGCGGTTCGGATCCGAGTCGATCAAGCCGCTGTTCTTTCTCGTCAAGCTCCTCGAGGAACACGGCTACGACGGGCCTCGCCACTTCGACGCTCATGCGTACCGCACCGAAGACCCCAACGGCGTGTGGGACTTCGCGCGCGGCTGCATGCGCACCTATCTGATTCTCAAGGCGAAGGCACGGCAGTTTGCCGAGGACCGTGACATCCAGGCGCTGCTGGCGGAGCTTCACAGCGGGAGCGCCGGGCTCGGGGCCTACAGCCATGAGGGTGCCGCCACCCTCAAGGCGGAGGCGTTCGACCGCCAGGCACTCGCCGCGCGCCGCCTGCCGTACGAGCGGCTCGATCAGCTCGTCGTTGAACTGCTGCTGGGAGTACGCTGACGCTTACTGCGATCATGACGTGTCGACTTCTCGTTCTGCTTATCGTCGCCTCGCTCGGAACCGCTGCGCAGGCGCAGCGCCCGGCGAGCGCACCGGTCCTGGTTCCGGTGCGGCTCGACATCGAAGGCAGCTTTCGAATCGCGCCTCCCTACGTCGCCGACCCGGCGTTCATCGAGAAGCCGAGCGTGCCGAAGGGGCGCGTGATCCGCTTCACGATGAACTCCGCCGAGAGCCGAATCTTTCCCACCGGGCCCGTTGGCCGCGGCGCCCGTCCTGGTGGCTCGGGACAGCCGGGGCAGGCACCCGCCGAACCGCCGCAACATCAGACGTTCGAGCGGCAGGTGGCCGTTTATGTGCCGGCGGGCTACGTGGCCAACACCCCGGCGCCGTTCATCATCGTGCAGGACGAGCGGTGGTACATCCCCGAGGACGCCCCTGCGGGCCAGGACGGCAAGCCGCGCAGCGACTTGCCGTTCATGCCGGTGATGCTCGACAACCTCATTCACGAGAAGCGAATTCCGCCGATCGTGGCGGTGCTGCTCGCGCCCGGTCCGGGTGGACAGCGCACGATCGAGTACGACACCGTGTCGGATCGCTACGTGAATTTCGTCGAGACCGAAGTGCTGCCGCGGATCACGCGCGAACATCAGGTCGCCTTCACCACCGATCCGGACGGACGCGCGACCTTCGGCGAGAGCTCCGGAGCGGCGGCGGCGCTGACCATGGCCTGGCTCCATCCAAAGCTGTATCGCCGCGTCATCAGCTACTCCGGCACGTTCGTCGTCGTGCCGCCGCAGACGAGCGAGGAATATCCGCACGGCGCGTGGGCGTACCACAGCACGCTGATTCCCAACTCGCCGAAGAAGCCGATCCGCATCTGGATGGAAGTGGG
>DATMDI010000066.1:0-3942 GCA_035557875.1 Vicinamibacterales bacterium | reverse complement strand
GCATGAAGCGCGCGAGCGGAATGAAGACCGCCGCGGCGAGAATCTGCCCGGCCTGCACGCCCTGCAGCGAGAAGCTGCAATACAGGCCCCGCCGGCCGATCGGCGCATGCTCGAGAATCATCGAGCTCGAGCCCGCGATCTCGCCCGCGACCGCGAAGCCCTGCACCAGACGCAGGGCGACGAGCAGTGTGGGGGCCAACACGCCCGCCTGCGCGTAAGTGGGCAGCAGGCCGACTGCCGTCGTGGAGACGCCCATCAGAATCATGCAGGCGACGAGCACCTGCTTGCGGCCGTGGGTATCGCCCCAATGCCCCAGCACGAACGCGCCCACCGGCCGAGCGACGTAGCCGACGCCGTAGGTCGCCAGCGACGCGACGATCGCGACGGTCGGATTACCGGACGGAAAGAAGATCTGCGGAAACACGAGCGACGCGGCGGTGGCGTAGATGAAGAAGTCGTAGTACTCCAGGGCCGAGCCGACCCAGCCCCCGGCAACTGCCCTTCGCGACTGCGAGGCGGTGTGAGGAGTCGTTATGGCTCTCCGGCGGTGTAATGTTACACACCGCGCCGCCGCGGTGGCCCGCATCGCCTCGAGAGGAGGACGCTCATGAGCCGACTGGTCGGTACGCTGGTGATCGCTGGCACGCTGGCGCTCGCGCCGGCCGCGGGATTCCCGCAGGGCGTCGTGAGCCAGAAGAACCTGTCGCTCGGCCTCGCCAAGACGATTGCCGAAGCCGCGCTCGGTGCGTGCAAGTCGAAGGGGTTCAGCACCTCGGTGGCGGTCGTCGATCGCGCCGGGCAGATGATGGTGCTGCTGCGCGACGAGGGCGCCTCGGCTCAGACGGCGGAAATGTCGCGCCGAAAAGCGTACACGGCGCGCATGTTCCGCACGAGCACGCTGGAGTTTCAGAAGCGGACCGCCGACCCCGGCTTTGCCGCGCAGCGCGACGTGTCCGACATCCTCGCGCTCGGCGGCGGCATGCCGATCCAGATTGGTACCGAGGTGATCGGCGGCGTCGGCAGTTCCGGAGCAAATCAGGACGGTGACGACGCCTGCGCCAAGGCGGGCGTGGCGGCAGTCGCCGAACAGTTGAAATGAAGACGGCTTCGAGCTTCAGGCTTCGGACCTGAGGCGGAGGAATTCATGAAAACGCTCGCCCTGGCAGCCACGGTCCTTTTCACCGCGACGTTCGCGCAGGCTCAAGTGCAGGTGCCGGCGGCGGCGCCGGCACCTACGGGACCGGCACCAACCGGCCTCATCGTCGGGTCGGGCAACTTTTTCAGCCCGATCGTCGCCGACCTCGACAAGGCGCTCGCCTTCTATCGCGACGGTCTCGGCTTCGACGTGCAGGGCGCGCCGGCGAACGCGGACGCGAACGTCGCGCTGCGAAACATGTTCGGTCTGCCCGACGCGCAGCTGCGCTGGTCGATCGGCCGGCCGGCGGGCATGCGCACCGGTGTCGAGATCGTCGAGATCTCGAAGGCCGGCGGGCGGCCGGTAGAGCGGCGGCTGCAGGACAGCGGCTCGTTCATGCTCATCGTGCTCGTCCGCGACCTCGACAGCATCTTCGTCCGGCTGGCCCAGCTTGGCGCCCCGGTCGTGACGAAGGGAGGCAAACCGATTGCCGTGCCGAGCGGGTCGCGGGCGCGCGCGGTCGTCGTGAAGGATCCCGACGGGCACTTCGTCGAGCTGTACCAGCCCGATCCGCTCCCCGCCGCCACGGTCGCGTCGGCGCCCAACGTGATCGAGGTGCGGGTGCGCCTCGCGGTCAACGACGTCGATCAGGCGACACGGCTCTACGCCGATCAGCTCGGTATCGCGACGCGAACACCCGGCACGTTCGAGGGCAACCCGGCGGTGCTCGACATGATGGGGCTGCCAGCGGGCGCCCAATACCGCGCCTCGGTATTCACGGTGCCGACCACGGGACTCGTCTTCGAGCTGATCGACTTCAAGGGCGTCGATCGGCGCATGGTAAAGAGCAACCTGCAGGACCCCGGATCCACCCGCATCCAGCTGCAGGTGCGCGACGTGGACGCCGCCGTGGCAGCGGTGAAAGCGGCCGGCGGCTCGGTGCAATCCACGGGAGGCGCGCCCGTGGAACTGCCGGCACGCGGCGGCACCATCAAGACCGCTATCGTCCGCGATCCCGACAACCTGTTCCTCGTACTGCTGCAGGCGGCCGCACCCGCGCGGTAGCGCCGAGAGGATTGGACGTCTTTTTGATCGCGACGGCCGCGCGCCCGTCGCCAATCATGTCGCGATGGTCGAAGGACGGATGACGCGCCACCGGGCGATCGACGTGCTGGTGATCGCCGCCGGGATTCTCGCCGCGACGGCGGTGGGCTCGGCGCAGTGGATCGGCTACCCCACCGCGAACGTGCCGAAGACGGGCGACGGCAAGCCGAATCTGCTGGCGGCCGCACCGCGACTTGCCGACGGGCGGCCCGACTTCTCCGGTGTGTGGCGGAACGAAGGATTCACCGGGCCGGCGACCGAAGGTTTGGGCGCGGTGCCACGCACCGTCTTCTTCGACCTCGCACACGGCATGAAGGACGCCGTGCCGTATCAGCCGTGGGCGGCCGAACTCGCGAGGAAGCGGCGCAGCGACGAGGCCAGGGACAATCCCGACGCGCGCTGCTTGCCCATCGGCCCGCTGCAGATGCTGGCGCACCCGCTGCCCAAGAAGATCGTGCACGTGCCCGGCCTCCTGGTGCTGCTGCACGAGCGCAACATGGAGTTCCGGCAGATCTACACCGACGGGCGCCAATTGCCCGCCGACCCCAATCCAAGCTGGTACGGCTACTCCGCCGCCCGCTGGGAGGGCGACACGCTGGTCGTGGACACCAATGGGCTACGCGACGGACTGTGGGCCGATTTCTGGGGAAGCCCGCTCACCGACCAGGCACGGATGACCGAGCGGATTCGCCGGCCGAATTTCGGCACACTGGAGATTCAGGTCACCGTGACCGATCCCAAGGCCTATACGCGGCCGTGGACGGTGAACGTGAACCAGCGTCTCGGGCTCGACCTCGACCTCCTCGAATACGCCTGCCTCGAGAACGAGAAAGACGTGCCGCGCCTCGTCGGCCAGTAGCCCCAGGCGGCCCCGGACGGTCGCCGTGTCGGCCGTGTTACGCTGCGCCCCTCGCTGTCGTAGGCTACACGGGGGGCACTGCATGATTCGTCGGTTGTTCGCCGGGGTCGCGCTGGCGGGATTCGTGATGGTGATCGGGCCGGCGCCGGCTGAGGCCCAGGCCAAGGGGTCGGCGGACGCGGCGGCGGCCCAGCGGGCAAACCCGAACTGGAAGGCGCCACGCAACGCCTGGGGTCAGCCGGACTTCGAAGGCATCTGGACCAGCGACGACATGCGCGGCGTGCCGATGTCGCGGCCCGCACAGTACGGCGACCGCCGCTACCTCACCGACGACGAATTCGCCGCCCGTGCCAAACAGCGGAGTACGGCGCGCGACGTCGACAACGCCAGGACCGGCACCTTCCGCAACGAGGAAGGGACGCGGGACTTCAGCTACACCTCGATGGTGATCGAACCGGCCAACGGGCGGGTGCCGGCGCTCACGCCGGCCGCGCTCGCCCGCCGGCGGCCCACCGATCAGGGCTCGTTCGGGCTCGGCCCGTGGGAGAAGGTGCAGGACTTCTCGCTCTACGATCGCTGCATCACCCGCGGTCTCGTCGGGTCGTGGATGCCGGCGGTGTACGGCAACGGCGCGCGCATCATCCAGACGCCCGACTCCGTGGTCATCGCCTACGAGATGGTGCACGACACACGCGTGATCCCGCTCGACGGCCGCCCGCAGCTGGACCCCGCGATCAAGCAGTTCATGGGCGACTCGCGCGCCCGCTACGAAGGCGACACGCTCGTAATCGAGTCGCGAAACTTCACCGACCGGACCAACCTCGGCGGCGCACGGCACAGCGAG
>DATMDI010000065.1:0-6248 GCA_035557875.1 Vicinamibacterales bacterium | reverse complement strand
CGGTCCACTGCCCGTCGTGCGTGGTGCTCACACGGAAGCGATAGGTGTTGGACGGCAGATTCGCGTAGGTGACCTCACGGCGCTGGCCCGCGTACACCCACTCGCTGTCGAAGCCCTCGAGTTGATAGCGATAGCGGAGCTTCGACGCCAGCGACAGGCTCACGGCGCCGTACTGGATGCGCAGCGTGGCGGTGCGCGCCGGCAGGTCCAGATTCGTCCCGGGCGCCTGCGCGCGGCCATCCACGGCCACCATCTCGATCTGCGGCGCCGCCGGCCGGCGGCTGCGCGGCAGGTGCCGCGGATCGATGACGGCAAGACCGGCCCCGGACGTGAGCCACAGCCGGCCGTCGGGCGCGCGCACGGCACCGACGCCGCTCTGCCACGTCAGCGGTGCCTGCTGCAGGCCGTCGGTCTCGTCGTAAAGCGCGTACTCGATCTGATGGCCGGGATTCGACGCCATCCGGTCCATTTCGCGCGGATGGAAGCGGATGACGCCAACCCCGGTGTTCACGCCCACCCAGATGTACCCCTCGTCGTCCTCGACGAGCACCGGCACGAGGTCTACCAGCGGTGCGTTGGCCTTCGTCAGCGAGGTGAAGCGGCCGTTCTGGTAGCGGCTCAAGCCGCCCGCCGTAGCCACCCACACGGCGCCGCTCTTGTCCTCGAGGAAGCCGAGCACGAGCCCCGGGATGAGTCCGTCGCGCTCGCCGAACAGCTGGAAGGCGCCGTTGTCGTGCACGGCGACCTCGCCGCCCTGGAACCCGATCCAGACGCGGCCGCGGCTGTCGCTCGCCATCGACAGGCAGGCGCGGTTGAAGACTTCGCTGTGCTGCTCGAATCGCGTCAGCACCTTGCCGTCCCAGGCCATCACGCCCTTGAGCGCGCTGCACAACCAGAGCACGTCACGCGTGTCGGTGGTGATCGCGAGCACGCGGCTCGACTCGAGCGACGGCTTGAGCGGCTCCGGCACGTAGCGGCCGTCGACCATCCGGCCGACGCCCTGCGAGGTGGCCACCCACAGCGAGCCGTGCGCATCGGTGTGAATCGCCGTCGCCTGCGGGACGTTGTAGACGGTCCGGCGCCCCTTGTCGAAGCGGTTCAGGCTGTGGCCGGTGGCCGCCCACACGCTGCCGTCCGGGCCGATGGCGGTGGTCCGGACGCCATCGTGCGTGACGCCTTCGAGCGGGATGCTGGTGTCGAACGACGCTTCCGACAGCCGCACCAGACCGCCGCGCATGCCCACCCACACGTTACCGTCGCGATCCTCGTAAAGCGACCGGGGCGAGCCGGAGAGCCGGTGCTCGTAGGCGAAGCGCTCGATCGAGGGCGTACCGCCGCCGGTGTCGAGAAGCCGCATCAAGCCGCCGCCAAACGCCGCCACCCACACGTGTCCCCGGCGGTCGCCGAGCAGGCGCCAGCCGCTCGCCGGCAGGCGCACCGATGCGTCGGCGCGTGGCGCGCGTCCGTCGGAGAGCCGCCGGACGACTTCGTTCGAATCGGTGATCCAGATCGCGCCCGACGAGTCCTGGGCCAGACTCTGCACGTTGCGGTTGCCGTTCACCAGCTCGAACGTGTTCGACGTACGCCGGTAGACGCCGGTCGCCGTGCCCACCCACAGCGCACCGCCCCGATCCTCGAACAATGAGAACGCCTCGGCGACGGGATACCCTTCCGCGCCGCTCAGGAGCGTCCACGCGTTGCCGGCGTAGCGATAGAGCCCGCGGCGGGCAGCCACCCACACGACGCCCTGCCGGTCTTCGATCATCGCGGTGACGGCCGCAGGCGCGCCGGTGGCGATCGTGAAGCGGGTGAGGTGGCCGTGCAGGATGCGGACCACGCCGCCGCCGCCGCCGAAACCCACCCACATGCTGCCGTCGTGGCCGCTCACGAGCGCGTGGACCGGCCCGGTCGGGAGCGGCTCCTGGTCGTTCAGCGACGCCCACGACGCAAAGCCGTAGCCGTCGAACCGCATCAGGCCGCCGGGCGTGCCGAGCCAGAGATAGCCTTCAGCATCCTGGGTCACCGCGAAGACGTCGCCTGGCGACAGCCCACCCTTCTCGGCCGCCCACACCGTCATCGCGTAGGCCGGCGGCTGGGTCTGAGGGGCCGCCGGCGTCACCACTGTCTGCGCCGCGGCTGGACACGCGGCCCATGAAAGCGCCGCGGCGGTCATCGCGATGGCGAGCGTTCTGGTCATCGGGTCAGCCCTCGTGCTCTCTGCCGACGATCACGGCCGCACTCGCCACAATCACCCGGCCATCTACCAGCACGGCGTGCAGTTCCACGGCTCTGTACCCCGGCGCGGGATACGTGAAGAACGCCCGGGGCTCGGTGGTCACAACCGGGGGAAGGAACGGCTCGAAGCTCCATTCGTAGCGCAGCACCGGCGCGCCGCTGATATCCGCCACAGCCTCGACGTTCAGGTTCCCGAGGTTGGTCGTGGCGATCGACGCCGTGACCAGCGTGTCGACCTTGATCGGGACCGTGGCGCTCCTGGTCTCGCCGCTGACCGTGGTCGCGTCGAGGCGCGCCGTATAGGCCCCGAGCCGCATGTACTCGTGAGACGTCGTGGCTGGCGCGGTGAACGCACCGAGCTCGAGAGCCGGAGACCCGTCGCCGTAGTTCAGGACCGCCGAACGAATCGCCGCCTCGCCGGGCCGGGCGGTGAAGGTGAGCGTCTGTCCCTGCATCACCGCCGAACAGTCACCAGACCCCAGCACACAGCTGAGGCTGGGGGCAGACGCCTGCGTTGGAGCGGGAGTAGGCGACACGCCTGCCTGACCGCCGTCGCAGCCAGGGAGCACCAGGGCCAACGGCAGGAGCCGGAACCACGGGGCCGGACGCCTGCTGAACATGAGGGCGATTCTTATAGACTACCCGAAGCCCCTCTCACAACTGCCAAACCAGGGGGGAACGCCCCCGCCACCTGAAAACACTGGCATTTTCGTTCGGAGTGCCCATGCGATCCATTCCAATGTCTTGGCTCGCGGCCGCTGTGGCCGCCGCGGGCGCCGTCGCGTCGGCGCAGCAGCCGGCCAATCCGCGCCAGCAGCCGGGGGCAGCCGTCACCGTCTTCGCCCCCGAACAGCATGACCTCTACGACGGGAGGTTCATCCTCAGCGCCGGCCGCGTCTACATGGTGGGCGGCCTCAACGACGCGCCCGGCTGGAATCACATGGACAACGGCGCCACGCAGTTGCGGCCGGCGGCGGGTACGGTGGCGATCGATGTGGACGAGATCAGGAACACCGGCACTTTCACGGCGTCGTTGCAGATTCCCGAGGGCGACCTCACGCTCGCCATCGACCGCTGGAACGAGTTCAGCCCGTGCCAGAACGGCGGCATCGTCGCCTACCTGCACGAGCACGGCACCGACTCGGGGTGCGGCGACGCCAACTGGCCGAAGGGGTTCGTGTATCTGGCCGGGTGGGGCTTTGGTCACGCGACGCTCAACGGGAAGCCGCTGTATCAGGACTACGAGATGCACTTCATGGTCACGCAGGGCATGCGCGACCGGCAGACGCTGAAGGTGAACTACCCGATGGCGGGCAAGACGAAGCCGGCGGGTGAAGTGAACCCGGCCACGCAGCAGATCGACTTCTACATCCGCAGCCCGAAGATGGACCCGCGCAACACCCCGGCGCGTGAAGTGTTCATGCATTTCTTCGGCATGGAAGTGACCTGGAAATGAGGCTCAGGGCGGTCTTCAAACCGCCCGATCAATCGCCGAGGGCGCGCATCCACTGCGCTGTGTCGGTGTACTGCTGGAAACGCACGATCTTGCCGTCGCGCACGCCGTAGACGTGGACGAACTGCGCGTCGAGCCGCATCCCAGTGGCTTTGACCGTGCCGGTGTACCGGCCCTCGACAGCCACCGAGTCGCCGCCGTCGATGACGTTCGACGGCGTGACCACGAACCCGTCCACCTGGGTCACGAGCGGCAGAAAGACGTTCTCCAGGATGACCTGGGGACCGAGGTACGGGTTGCCCGCGGCGAAACGATAGCCCTCGGCTTCGTTCCACACGATGCCGGGGTCGAAGGTGCCGAGCACCGCGGGCACGTCGCCCCTGGCGAACGCCTTGTAAATCCCGCTGACCATGTCTCCGTTGGCTCCCATGCGCTCCTCTATGGACGGCTCAGGCTCTTCGCGAGCGCGGCGCGATCGACCTCGCGGCCGTCCACGAACACTCGCCCAATCCGCCGCGTGTTGGTGATGTCCTCGAGCGGATTGGCGTCGAGGACGACGAAGTGCGCGCGCTGGCCCGGCGCCAGCGTGCCCTGATTCTTCAGGCCCAGATAGGCGGCGGACGTGCTCGTGGCCGCGACGAGCGCCTGCATCGGCGTCATGCCGGCCTCGACCAGCATCTCGAGTTCGCGGTGATCGGTAATGCCGAACGGATTGTCCTGCGTGCCCGTGTCGCTCCCGAGCGCCACCTTCGCGCCGGCACGCGCCAGCTTCGCCACGCTGCGCTGCAGGATCGCGTACCGCTCCCGGTTGCCCGCGGCCGTCGCCGTGTCGCGGTCGGTGAAACCGAGCTTCGCGCGATCGATCGTCGACTGCGGCAGGGCCTCGTGCGCCGACCCGTCCAGCCACGCGGCGATCGACGGCGGCACGGTCGTGTGCGTGGCGCGCTCGGCCGTGGCCAGCGTCGGCATCACGACGATGCCGCGCCGGACGATCGCCTGCACCGTCGCGTCGTCGAGCTCCTTGTCGCGGGCGAGGTGGGCGAATCCGTCAATCCCCGCGGCGGCGAGATCCTGCACGTCGGAGAGGTAGAAGACGTGGGCGTTCACCTTGAGGCCGTGCTGGTGCGCCTCGTCGATGATGGCGTGCGAGACGTCGGGCATCATGCGTGGCGCGCGCCCGTTGCGGTCGTCCACCCAGATCTTGATGAAGTCGACCTTCAGCGCCGCTTGCTCGCGCACGGCCCGGCGTCCCTGCTCGGCGGTGGTCACTTCGTAGGCGATGCCACGGTAACTCGCGGCGCCAGGTCCGGCGTTGGGAAAGCCGATGCCGCGGCCGCCGATGAAGAGCCGCGCCCCGCCGAGTGTGCCCGCGCCTTGCTCGGCGCGGATGCGCGGCGCGGCGTCGCCGGGATCGATCCCCTGCGACGCCACCGCCGTCACGCCGAAGTAGAGCGCGCGGTTCAGATCCTCGAGGATGCTCTCGCGTCCATAGTTCTCGCGCGAGTAGGTGGCGCCGCGCTGGAATCCGACGTGCGTGTGGACGTTGCTCAGCGTGGGCATGACGGTCTTGCCACTCAGGTCCACGCGGACGACGTCCGTGCCCGCTTTCACGTCGCCTTTGCGGCCAAGCACCGTGATGACGCCGTCGCGTACCAGAAAGGCCGACGACTCGATGGCCGGCTGCCGGTCGCCGGGAATGAGCCGCGCGCCCTCGAACAGCACCTGCCGCCCCGCGGCGGGCAGCCGCGGCGTCTCCTGAGCCGAGACCGCCAGCGTCAAGGCCCACACAAGCACAGGTACGTAGAGGCGGGTCTTCAGACCCGCCTCTGGACCCGCCCTGCGAATGGTCATTACTTCGCGGCGCGAAGCGTGAGCTTCTGGACGCGCCAGTTCGTGATCTCGCCGACGTAGAGCTCGTTCTCGCTCCGGCAATCCATCTCGTGCACCGAGCCGAACTCCTTGAGCAGCTTCCCGGCGGTGCCGAACTTGCCGAGAATCTTGCCGTCGAGCGTCATCTTGTAGATCTCGCCGTTCTCCATCGAGGTGGACGGATTGGAGTTCGACGCGAACAGGTACTGCGTGGGACCGGTGGTGATGCAGATCGCCGACGGCGCGCCGACGTTGATGAACTGCGTCTTGAAGTTGCCGTCGTTGTCGAAGACCTGGATGCGGTTGTTGGTCCGGTCGCCGACGTAGACGAGCCCCTTGGCGTCCACCGCCAGCGAGTGCGGAATGTTGAACTGCCCCGGCGCGGTGCCGCGCGATCCCCACGACTTGAGGAAGCGGCCGTTCTTGTCGAACTTGGCGACGCGCGAGTTGCCGTAGCCGTCGGAGACGAAGATGTTGCCCTCGGCGTCCCAGCCCACATCGGTCGGACGGTTGAAGTTGTCGCCCGCCAGTCCGGCCCCCACCGGCGCGGGCGCCGCGGCCGGCGCCCCCGCGCCTGGACCGCCGGCACGCCCACCCGCCGGCGCCGCCGGGGCCGGCGGCGCCACCGACGCGATCGTGTCGAGCGCCTCCGGCTTGCGCCCCATCGTCATGACGATGCGGCCGCTGGGAT
>DATMDI010000064.1:0-3340 GCA_035557875.1 Vicinamibacterales bacterium | reverse complement strand
ACCCCGACGGCCCTTGTCCGCGCATCATAAACCGAAGGCGTCCCGCCGTCCGTGGCGGTATGTCCAAGTCAGGTGAGGTGGCGCTGCGCGGCGTGACGTAGGATGCGCAGGTCCAGGAGGATCGCATGCGCCGTCTTGTCTGCTTCGTCGTGTCGTGCCTCTGCGCCACCGCCACGCTTCCGGCCCAGCAGGCCGCGCCCCAGCTCGCCTTCGAGTCGGTGCCGGACTTCTTCAAGCTGCCACCCGGCATGAACTTCGGCGAGGTGTCGGGCGTGGCGGTGAACTCGAAAGGCCACGTGGGCGAGACCTCCAACTGGCGCGCGCAGAAGATCCTGTTGAAGAAATGAGTCGCAGGGCGGGGCTTCAGCCCCGCCGCCCGACACGTCACTGCCGATCGTAGACCAGGGTGTTGTTGACGTCGCGTCCGCCCACCTGCGTGCCGGTCTGGCGCACCGTCCGGGTCTTGCCGTCCGCGGAGATCGTCGCGGTGGAAAGCGTCGTCCGCGCGCCGTCCTTCTTGGCGATGACGGTGTAGGTGCGATCGTCGATGCGCTGGATTGCGTAGCTGTCCACCACCGGCACGCCGCTTACCGCGTAGTCCTTGAAGTCGAACCGCGCGCTCCACTCGGTGTGCCCCTTCTGCCCCTGCGCGTTCACCGCGTCGGTGACGTACTTGATGCCGCCCTCCCAGAGCTGCACCTGTGTCAGCGAGCTCTGGCTGCCCTGGAATCCGTCCACGTAATGCGACTTCGCGGGGTTGAGCTTCCAGGTGCCGTACCACGGCTCCTGGCCAGTGGCGACGTACTCGAGCTTCGACTCGCGCGGCGCGCAGCCGTCGCACCCCTCGAGCAGCGTGAGAAACAGGTTGTCCATGTCGGGCACCATCACGCCGACGAGGTTGGGCGGGAGTGTGACCGGCCTGTCGGCCGTCGAGATCGGCGTCGATCCGGTCGCGGTCACCAGGGCCAGCACCTGATCGATCTGCCGCACGCGCACCTGGATGCGCGCCGAGCCGGGGTCCTGGATGCGGCTGCGGAGCGGCTTCTGGTCCACGCCCTGGAATTCGATCAGCTCGATCGTCATCTGCCCGCCGGGTGCCGTCATCACGCTGTGGCGCACCTGCCCCTTGGCTCCGGTGAGCGCCTGATAAGCCGGATCCGCCTTGAACGACGGCGTCGCGGCCTCGAACGCAAAGCCGAACCGCTCGTGATAAAGCTGCCTCGTCTTGTCGCGATCGGCGATCGTCATCGACAGGCGGGACGTCACCACATTGCTCTCCGCCGGCGCGTTCGTCTGCGGCAGCGGCGTTACCTGCCGCAGCTCCACGGGCCGCCCATCCGGATCCTCGATCAGCACCGCGCGGCCGTTGGCGATCGCCACCGGTTTACCGCCCGGTGTCAGCACGGGCACGCCCGCCTGCGTTGCCTTCGCCAGCTGCGCGTCGACGTCGCGCACGTAGACGACGAGCGTGATCGCGCCCGGGTCCTGAACGCGCGGCCGCGCCGGCCGCTGGTCGATCGCGGCGAACTCGATCGGCTCGAGCGTGAAGCCGCCGGGCACACGCGCGTTGACGTGGCGCTCGTTGGCGCCGTTGGTGCCCATCATCGAGTGCAGGCGCGGATTGAAGGAGAAGGGCTGCGGCTTGCTCGCGGCGCCCTCGGGGACGGTGAACCCCATCAACGCATAGAAGCCGAGCGTCTTCTGCAGGCTTGCGACGATCGGACTGAACGAGCCCGCGCCGACCGCGCCGGGCGCCGTGCTCTGCGCTGGCGCCTGACCCGGGACGATCGAGACGCCCACGAACGCGAGCCCCAGGATCGTGGCCACCACCGGCGCCTGCCTCTTTCGAGCCATGTGTTCCTCCGCGCTACCTGTATAAGATGCCGTCCGCGGGAAGCAGGATATGCGAGAGGCGGTGCGTGTGAGGTCACCTAAAGAGGTGAGAAGGCAGGCGGCGGTGACCGTCGTCTCTGTGTTGGTGTCCTGTGTCGCGGGCGCGGGGGCAACGGAGGCCGCGTCGTGCGAGAGCCTGGCCACGCTGTCGCTGCGCGACGTGCGCATCGACGTGGCCCAGTCGGTCGCCGCGGGCGCGTTTCAGCCTGGGCCCGGCGCGATTCCGAATCCGGCGGCGGCGCCACGCTTCAGCGATCTGCCCGCCTTCTGCCGCGTGGTGGCGACGGCGCGTCCCGGGAGCGAGGCGCCGATCACGATCGAAGTGTGGCTGCCGGCGCCGCGCGCCGAAGGCGTGCCTGGCAGAACTGCCTGGAACGGACGCCTGCGCGGCATCGGCAACGACGGCTTCTACAACGCGGCGCCGGTCACGCTCGGCGGTCTCGCCGATGGACTGCGCGCGGGCGACGTGGCGGTGGGGAGCGACGGCGGCCGCAAGGGCGACGCCAGCTACATCCTGCGCGGGACCGAGCAGTTGACGAACTTCAACTACCGGTCGGCCCACGAGATGACGGTCGCCGCCAGGGCGCTCGCCGCCGCCTACTACGGCAAGGCGCCGGCGTTTGCCGCCGTGGCGGAGTGCGCCGGACGTGGAGCGATCGGCCTCAGCTCGGTGCAGCGCTATCCCGCCGACTACGACGCCGTGGCGGTCGGCGAGTTCATCGGCGACAACACCCGGCACTTCGCCAACCAGTGGTGGGTGTGGCAGGCGCTGCACACGGACGAGGCGAGTACGATTCCGCTCGAGAAGCTGCCGATGATCCAGCGTGCGGCCGTCGCCGCGTGCGACATGGACGACGGTGTCGCCGACGGGCTGATCAGCGATCCGCCGCGCTGCGGGTTCGACCCCGGGGTACTGCAGTGCACGGCGGGCGAACGCGCCGACTGCCTCGCGGCGCCGCAAGTGACCGCACTGCGGACAATCTATGCCGGTGCGCGCAACCCGCGCACCAACGCGCCCGTGGCGCCACCGCTCATGCGCGGCGGCGAGACGAACTGGACGCCGATCGTCGGGCCGAAACCGAATCCCGTCTCGTTGGATCACTTCAAGTACTTCGTGCGTCGTGATTCAGCCTGGGACTACACGGCACGTCCCGTGAACTTCGACGCCGACATCGCCGCGGCCAGCGTCCAGATGGCACGTCTCCCCATCGGCCTCACCAATCCCGACATCCGCCGGTTCACCGCGCGCGGCGGCAAGCTCCTGCTCTATGCAGGTTGGAGTGACCCGTTCGTGCCGCCACAGATCTCGATCGAGTACTACGAGCGCGTGGTCGCGGCAGTGGGGAAGAAGGTGGCCGATGCGTCCGTGCGGCTGTTCATGGTGCCCGGTCTGCGCAACTGCCAGGGGACCGCGGGTGCGGAGAACTTCGCCTTCGACACGATGACG
>DATMDI010000063.1:0-20879 GCA_035557875.1 Vicinamibacterales bacterium | reverse complement strand
CGAACTCATGGCAGTCGTGCAGGAACCGGCGGCTGTTGATGGGCTTGTAGTGCCCGACCGCGAGATCGTCAACGAGCCCGGCGCGCGCCCCCGCCAGCCCCTTCTCGATGGCAATCGACTTGACCCAGTGAATCGTGTTCTGCAGGCGGAAATGACGGCGGGCCGCCTGCGCCACGTCGAGCGCCGTCCACGGGTCGGTGGGTTTGGCCCCCACGTTCAGAAAGAGCGAGCCGTGGGGAGACAGGGCGCCGGCCGCCGCACCGAGCCACCGATCTGTCCACTGGAGATACTCGGACCGGGGGATCGTGTCGTCGTAGGTGCGGTAGCGGATGCCCAGGTTGTAGGGCGGCGACGTGACGATCGCGTCGATACTGCCGGGTTCGAGGCGCGGGAGCAGCGCCGTGCAGTCGCCGAGATAGAACCGGAGGGTGGCCGAGCCGGACGTGATCGTGGTGTGCGGACGAAAGGAACGAGGCACCGCCCGGATTGTACCGCGGTGCGTCAGAGGCGAGCGCGGCGTCTACGACGCGCGGGTTTCGAGCAGGGAGATCGCGGGCACACTCTCGCGCTCGGCGACCACCGTGTGGTTACGCCGGTGCGCGTGTGACTCGCACGTAGTGCCTTTCTCCTCGACGTAAGTGAGCTCGCGTCCGCTGGCCAGGTCGCGATACCGGCCAATGACGCAACCGCACGTCAGCGTTCGAAACCCAAGGAGCCGGACCAAACTCATGACCGCAGACCCTCCCCGTTATTCCTGCGGCATAAACGAGCAAAGAGCGTGCCGCGAACACACGCTCTCTGTGCGGTGGTCGTGCGATCCACGCTCGAACGATTCACTCGGAAATAACCGCGATCGATGGGCCGCGTGCGGGGGCGGCGCGGGGACACTCCGTGTCACCGTGGCGACAAAAAGCGCCAGATTTGATCGTCTTCAATCAGTTGGACAGACAAAGCGATCGCAACGGCGACGCTGACTTCTCAGGTTCTGGGATTTCGCGGGTGCCGGCGCGCCTGATGGCGCCACTAGCGCGCGGCGTGCTCGCCGTCGAGCGTGCCGGCTGCCGCGGCCGCGCGGGTGTCCTGGAAGGCGCGGAGTTCGCGCGCCCTTTGTGTGCTCGCCATCTGCCGCGCGCGCGCAACGCGAGCGAGGAAGGCGGCGTGCAGTCCACCGACGATCAGAGTCTCGAGCGCCGTGGGCTCGGGGACGAGCGCGGTGGTCATGTTCAGGATGGCGGCCGCGCAGAAGACGACCGTGAACAGCGGGTCCACGCCGCCGCCGCGCAGCCGCGGCGCCGCGGCCATGGCCGTGCTCTCCCAGGCCGGGCCCCCGGGCTGACCCTCGTAGAAGACCTGCAGGTAGCGGCCGATTCGTTCTACACCGACGTGCAGCGCGTTAATGGTTTCGAAGCCGCCGACGAGAACGGCCAGGGGTGGAAGGGCCGCGACGGGCAGGTCGCCGAAGAGGATAACGACGATGGCCAGTGTCGCCCAGGCGAAGATCACGGCCGGCAGTAACGCCATCCGGACCGTCCCACGCGACGCGATGGTGGCGCGCAGTGCTGTGAACTCGCTTTCGCTGGGGCTCATGGACGCGTCTCCGGCTGTGCAGTGGCACCCGTTTTGGAGCATCACCCGCGTGGAACGTCACGGGAACGTCAAACCGGGCGCAGACAAAATCGTCATCGACCGTGCGGTATCTCTTGCACCTTACAGTTTGTCTGGTTATTATCCGATACACATAACAGCTTGTTTGACAAAGAGTTGCCTGTGAACGACGTGAAACTGTTCAGTCTGGCGCGGGTGCTTTGCGCCCTCGTAGTGGTGGCGGTGGTGGGAATTCCGGCCGAATCGGCCGGGACCACGACCCCGAAGCGCTCGTCCGTCACCCGTAATCCGACCACTCAGAAGCTCTCGCTCACGAAGAAAAATGTCAGCGCCAAGCGGACTCGGGCGTCCCGCGCCCGCGCGACCCAGGCGCAGCGCGCGCGCCAGCTGCAGGAAGCCCGGCAGCCCCGCTTCAAGTTCGATTCGTCGGGGGCGCTGGTCCCCGACATCCGCGCGGAAGCCGCCATCATCTACGACCCGAGGACCGGCCAGGTACTCTGGGAGCAGAATTCTGGCGACCGGCGCTCGATCGCCAGCATCACCAAAGTGATGACCGCGACCGTGGTCCTCGACGACGAGAACGTGGACCTCACCGCACCAGTGGTCATCGAGCGCAGCGACGTGCGCGCCGCCTCGACGACGTATCTCAGGGCCGGCTACAAGGTGTCGAAGGGCGACCTGCTGCACCTGCTGCTCATCGGATCCGACAACGCCGCCGCGCGTGCGCTCGCCCGCACGTCGCCCTACGGCTCCGAGGGGTTCGTCACCCGGATGAACGAGAAGGCGGCAGAGCTGGGTCTCGAGAGCACCAGCTACGTCGATCCGTCGGGGCTCTTCAACGCCAATCTCTCGTCGGCCTACGACATGGCTCGGCTCATCAGCTACGTGTCGGGTAACGAGCGCATCGCGAGCATCATGCAAAAGCCCACCTACACGCTGCCGGCTGGCGGCCGCACGATCACGGTTCGTTCCACCAATCAGCTGGTGAAAACGGGCGACGTGGACGTGCAGGCGGGCAAGACCGGATTCATCCGTGCCGCCGGCTACTGCCTCGCGACGCTGCTGAAGAGGCCCCAGGGCGGGTCGGAAGTGGCGGTCGTCGTGCTCGGTGCGAAGTCGAACGCTGGCCGCTTCTGGGAGACGCGCCACCTGTTCAAGTGGTTCTCGGAGAAGGCTGAGAGCGTTCTGGGCGGCACGGTCGAAGCCGCGTCGCAGAATTGATACGGTAGTGAAGCGGGGCTGAAGCCCCGCCCTACGTTCGTTCCGGTTGAGGCGACCTTCGGGTCGCCTTTTTTCTTGTACGTGCTTTCCCTACCTGACCCACCCGACCCACCTGACCTCTTTAGCTCGAATAGCCCCGCTGCATCGCCGCCGCATCGAGCGGCAGCATCGCCACGCCGTCGAGGACGGGCATGAGCGGCCGCGTCGCCCGGCGAGAGTCGAACGCCTTCACATACCGAAGACAGGCATCGCAGCCGTACACGCGATAGAGGCCGTCGCTCGTGCCGAACGACGTGATTCGGGCGCGGTCGTCGTTGAGGCAGAACGGGCAGGTGATGGCGGCGAACCGCCACTGCAGCAGACAGCGGCCGCACACCAGGTGCCGGTCCCCCTGCGCGTCGAGCATCGCCAGTTCGGGCTCGCCGCCGCAGAGCGCGCAGTGCGCGTGGGTCCACGTGGCGAGCTCCGATCGCCGCTGCATCACTTCGGCGCAGCGCGAGAGGAACGGGCGCATCGCCATGGCGAGCACGTGCCCGAGAATCTCCGACTCGGGGTCTGGGGCCGGAATGCCGTGCGCGACGCCGGCCCCGGCGGCCACCACCCGCTCACCGGCCCCGCGGTACCAGCGCCCAGCCACGTCCAGCAGCATGTCTCCCCGGCCAAGCGTGTGGGCCTGCTGAAACTCCGCGGCGTCCAGAGCATCGAAGCGATGGAGGACATCCGCCGTCTGGCGGACCAGCAGGCGGAGATCGGTCAAATCGAGCGGGATCTGCTCGAACCGCAGCAGCGGACGACCCTCCAACTGGTGGCGCTGGAAGGTGTTGGCGTCGAAGTCGAGAGGCGGCAGCGGTACCCGGCCCTGCACGCGCCGCTGCATCTCGAGCAGCTCGATGTGCATGTCCACCGCACCGGCGAGCTCGGGATGCCTGGCCTTGACGGCGCGCAGTTCCGTGATTTCGCGTGATTCGGGACGAGGCGATCGGGTCGGCGGGCCGGGCACGGGCCCGATCATACACAGCGAGGCCCCGGGCGGCGCGACACGAGTGTGCGGGGATGCCGCGTGGTGCGGCGATAATTCGAAGGGATGCGGATCCTCATGGTGGCTTCCGAGGCGGTGCCGTTCGCCAAGACCGGGGGACTGGCGGATGTGGCGGGCGCGCTGCCGCGGGCGCTGGCGCGGCTCGGCCACGAAGTGGAAGTCGTGATTCCGCGCTATCGGGGCGTCACCGCAGGGGAGCGGGTGGGGCGCATCACCGTGGGACTCGGCCCCCGGCCGCTCGATGCCGGCGTCTACGCCGTGTTCGCCGACGGGGTCCGGACGGTGTTCATCGACCAGCCGGCCTATTTCGATCGCGACGGCATCTACGGCACGCAGGGGCAGGACTTTGCGGACAACCCGGAACGCTTTGCGTTCCTCGCCCACGCGGCGCTGCGATGGGCGGCGCTGACCGGTGCACGCTATGACGTGATCCACGCCCACGACTGGCAGGCGGGGCTCATACCGGTCATCCTGTCGATGTCCTCGCCGTCGGTACCGTCGCTGACGAAGGTGCCGGTGGTGTTCACGATCCACAACCTCGCCTACCAGGGCGTGTTCGAAGCCGAATGGCTGCCGCGGCTGGGACTGGGCGGCTCGCTGATGCGCATGGACGGCCTCGAGTACTGGGGGCGCATCAGCTTCTTGAAGGCCGGCATCGTCTTCAGCCACATGGTGACGACCGTCAGCCCGCGCTATGCCGAGGAGATTCAGACCGCGCAGTTCGGGTTTGGCTTCGACGGCATTCTGCGCGAGCGCGCCGGCAAGCTCGTGGGCATCGTCAACGGAATCGACTACGACCAGTGGAACCCGGCGATCGATCCACATCTGCCCGAACCGTTCGACGCGGATCATCTGGAAGGCAAGGTAGCGTCGAAGCGGCGCGTGCTCGAAGTGTTCGGGTTTCCCGTGAACGAAACGACGCTGGCGCGGCCGCTCATCGGGATGGTGTCGCGGCTGGTGGACCAAAAGGGGTTCGATCTCCTGCAGGCGGCGGCCGACGAACTGCCCGGGCTCGGCGCCTCCTTCGTGCTGCTCGGCACCGGCGACCGGCGCTACGAGGATTTGTGGCGCGGCCTGGCGCGGCGGTTTCCCGACGTCGTCGCGGCGCACATCGGGTTCGACGAGGGGCTGGCCCATCTGATCGAAGGCGGCTCGGACATCTTCCTGATGCCATCGCAATTCGAGCCTTGTGGGCTGAACCAGATGTACAGCCTGCGCTATGGAACGGTGCCGCTGGTGCGGGCCACGGGGGGGCTGTACGATACGGTGAGCAATTACGACGCGGCCACCGGTGAGGGAACGGGATTCACCTTCCACGACTACTCGCCGGACGCCTTGCTCGGTACGTTGCGGTGGGCCCTGGCTGTCTATCGGGATCGGGACGCCTGGCGGCGGCTGCAGCGGGCCGGCATGCAGCGGGACCATTCGTGGGATTCGTCGGCGCGCGCGTACGTGAGCGTGTACGAGCGCGCGCGCACAAGCAGTTGAGGCAAGCACAGCCAGCTGACGTGAAGGAGCAGAGAAGCGATGGCATCCGACAAAGTGAAGACGTTTACCGACAGCAACTTCGGCAGTGAAACCAGCAAGGGGCTGGTGCTCGTCGATTTCTGGGCCGAGTGGTGCGCGCCGTGCCGCCGCCTCGCGCCCACCGTCGATGCGCTTGCGTCGGATTACGACGGCCGCGTTACCGTGGCGAAGATGAACGTCGACGAGAACCCCGAGGTACCGGGTAACTACGCCATCCGGGGCATCCCCACGCTGCTGCTCTTCAAGGACGGCGAGTTGGCGGAGACCATCGTCGGCCTGCAGTCGAAGGAAGACATCGCGGCCAAGATCGAAAGGCATCTCTGATGGCCGAGCATCGGGTGGTGATCATCGGGTCGGGCCCGGCGGGCCTGACGGCGGCGCTCTATGCCGCCCGCGCGAACCTCAAGCCGCTCCTCATCGAGGGGCTCGAGGCGGGCGGCCAGCTGATGCTGACCACGATGGTCGAGAACTGGCCCGGATTCCGCGAAGGCATCATGGGACCGGATCTCATGGCCGAGATGCGGGCGCAGGCCGAGCGCTTCGGTGCCGAGATCATCCAGGGTAACGTCGCCAAGGTCGATCTCAACCAGCGGCCGTTTCCGGTGTCGGTGGCCGACGGCCGCTCGTTCATCGCCGACGCCTTGATCATCGCGACCGGGGCCTCGGCGCGCTGGCTCGATATCGGGTCCGACCGCAAGCTGTCCGGGCACGGCGTGTCCACCTGCGCGACCTGCGACGGCTATTTCTTCCGCGGCAAGCCGATCGCGGTCGTGGGCGGCGGCGATTCGGCGATGGAAGAAGCGGTCTATCTCACCAAGTTCGCGTCGAAGGTGATCGTGATCCACCGGCGCGATTCGCTGCGGGCGTCGAAGATCATGCAGGACAAGGCGTTCGCCAATCCGAAGATCGAGTTCATCTGGGATTCGGAAATCGCCGCGGTCAACGACGTCGCGAAGGGGGAAGTGACGGGCGTCACGGTGCGCAACCTGAAGACCGGCGCGCTCACCGAGGTGGCGCTCGACGGCGTGTTCATCGCCATCGGCCACACGCCGAACACGGGACTCTTCACGGGGCAGCTCGCGCTCGACGACAACGGCTACATCCTCACCCACTCGGGCAGCCGGACCAGCGTGCCCGGCGTGTTCGCCGCGGGCGACGTGCAGGATCACGTCTACCGGCAGGCCATCACCGCCGCGGGGTCTGGTTGCATGGCCGCCATCGACGCGGAGCGGTTCCTCGAAGGGCTGCCGGGCCACACCGCCGAGAGCGGCGCGTCCGCGACGGCGGCCGTCACGCACTGACGCCAAGGCTCATGGCTCAAGGCTCAAGGCTCAGGGAAGAACCTCGACGCCCTTGCCTGAGCCCTGAGCCTTGAGCCGTGAGCCCTTCAGATTCTCTCCTCGTCCTGCTCGACACCTCCTACAACCGGGCGTCGTGGCACGGGGTGAACCTCCGTGGATCGCTCCGCCGCGTGTCGCTCGAGATCGCGGCGTGGCGGCCGGCACCGGGCGCGCACAACGTCTGGGAGCTGATGGTGCACGCGGCGTACTGGAAGTACGCGGCGTGGCGGCGTCTCACAGGGACGAAGCGCGGCTCGTTTCCGCTTGAGGGCTCCGACTTCTTCGAGCGTCCGGCCGACGCCACCGACGCCGCCTGGCGCGCCGATCTCCGCCTGCTCGACGCCATGCACCGCGATCTCCGCGCGGCCGTCGCGGCCACGCCCGCGCGCGCGCTGGGCCGGCGGCTGCCGGGTAGCAGGGTGACCCGGCTTCGGCTCATCACCGGTGTCGCCGACCACGACGTGTATCACGCCGGCCAGATTCAGCTCCTCAAGAAGCTCTACTCGCTGCGCCGCGCCGGTCGCTGACGTGCGGAGAGTGGCCGCATGGTTCGTCGGGGCGGCGATTGTCCTCGGGTCGCCTCTCATCGGCGACCTGCGTCAGGCGCTGCTGGTCGCCTTTCCGGGTCAATACATCACCATCATCACCGCCGCGGTCGTCGCCGGAGGGGCGCTCCTCCTTACCTTCTGCGTTCGCGCCATCAGGACGGATCGCCCGCGCCGCCTCGGCACGCTGGGACTCGCCGCGGCCCTCGCCATCGCGTCGTTCGCCTCGCTGCGATCGGGCAACGCGAACGTGGACGCGGTGGAGGCGTTTCATTTCGTCGAGTACGGCGTGCTCACGCTGCTGTTCTTCCAGTTCGGCCGCCCCGGTCCGCGCTGGGAGGCGTACGTCGAGGCCGCGCTCGCCACGACGGCTGTCGGCGTGGCGGACGAGTGGTTCCAGTGGTTCGTCCCCGCCCGAGCCGGCGAGTGGCACGACGTGCTCTTCAACCTGCTCGCGACCGCCTGCGGCCTGCTGCTGTGTCTGGCTCTGGACCTACGTGGCCGCGGGTCTTTGGACCCGCCTCAGGGAACGGCCTTTTCCAGTGGGCCCGGGTCTTTAGACCCGGGCGCCGTGCAGCGGGGCACTCAGCTTGGCATCCGCGCCGCGATGGTCGTCCTGTTGCTCGGCGCATTCATCGCCACCATCCATCTCGGCGCCGAGATTCGCGATCCCGGGATTGGCACCTTCCGGTCGCGCTTCACCGGCGCGCGCCTGCGCGAACTTGGTGCGGAGCGCACGCGTCGATGGGCGGGCGGGACGCCGCCGGTGGCAGGGCGCTACGGCCGTGAGGACCAGTACGAGGCCGAAGCGCTCTGGCACGTGCGCCGCCGCAACTTCGGCATGGACCCCGATCGCAGGGGCGACCCGCTCGAGCTCGATGTCGCGTGGCACGAGAACCTGATTCTGGAACGCTACTTCGGACCAGTGCTCGATGCAGCGTCCGTAGCCGGCGCTACCGGCCATCGCCTCGCGCCCGAGCAGCTGGCCGCGGTGGACGCGGCGCGCGCCCGGCGCGACGCGCCATTCGTCAGCGACGCCGAGGCGATGCCGATCTACGTCTGGCCGGTGCCCGCGTTCTGGGCGATCGTGATGGCCGCGGCCCTGGTGCCACTCGCCGTCGGCATGGCCGTGGACCGCTCGCGCACCCGCGGAGCAACGTGACGGGCGGTCCCGCGACCGCCCCTGAAGGGAGCAGAATCGAGTCATGCGAGACATCGTGAGATCGATCGAAGAGGAATACGTGCGCTACAAGAAGCTGGGGGAGGGCGCGCTGGCCCAGGTCGCCGACGCCGACCTCTCGAAAGAGCCGCCCGGAAACGGTAATTCTCTGGCGGCACTCGTGTGGCACATCTCGGGCAACCTGGAGTCGCGCTTCTCCGACTTCCGGACCTCCGACGGCGAGAAGCCGACGCGTGATCGCGACAGCGAATTCGTGCCGCGCGACGTCACGCGCGCCGAGCTCGTAGCGAAGTGGGAACAGGGATGGACGCCTCTGTTGACGGAAGTGCGGGCGTTGGCCGACGCGGACCTGGCCGCCACGGTGGTGATCCGCACGCAACCGCTGCGGATCGATCAGGCGCTCCACCGGTCGCTGGCCCACGCGGCCTATCACGTCGGGCAGGTGGTGTATCTGGCCAAGCTGTGGGCCGGCGCCCGCTTCAACTCGCTGAGCATCCCGATCGGGCAGTCGGCCGCGTTCAATGCCAAACTCGCGGCGTCGAAGGCCGCGTACAGCGCCACGGATTACCTCAAGACGCGCGCCGGTTCCGACGCCGGGGGGCGTTGACCCGCCGGCGCATCCTTCTGGCCTCCTGAGCGTCGCCGCCGCAGCCGGCGCCGTCGCCGTGATATATACGCGCCCGTGCAGCGCCTGCTGACGAAAGGTGAGCCGTCATGATCCGATCGGCCGTCCGTCACGTCGCCGCGTCGTGCGTACTCGTGGCGCTGGCCGTGGCCGCGCCGGCCGCGGCGGACGACGTCACCGTCATGACGTCGGGGGCCTTCACCGCCGCGTACCTCGAGCTCGCGCCGCGGTTCGAGCGTGCGACCGGCCACACGCTGGTGACGGCGACGACGTCGATGGGCGTCGGTGAGGCGTCGATTCCCAGCCGCCTGCAGCGGCGGGACGCCGCCGACGTCGTCATCATCGAGGATGCCGCGCTTCAGGAGCTGGCGGCGTCGGGCCTCATCCTGGCCGGCACGCGGGTGCCGCTGGCGCGATCGGGCATCGGCCTCGCGGTGCGGGCGGGTGCCCCGAAGCCCGACATCAGCTCGCTCGACGCTCTGCGCCGCGCGCTGCTGCAGGCGCGGTCGGTGGCGTACTCCGCGAGCGTGAGCGGCCGCTACGTCTCCACCGAGCTGTTTCAGCGCCTGGGGATCGCGGAGCAGATGGCCGCGAAGAGCCGGCGGATCGACCGCGAGCGGGTCGGAGCGGTGGTGGCGCGCGGCGAGGCCGAGCTCGGATTTCAGCAGATCAGCGAGCTGCTGGCGGTGCCGGGCATCGACTACGTGGGGCCTCTGCCGGCGGACGCGCAGCGAACGAGTGTGTTCTCGGCCGGCGTCGCGGCCCATTCGCGGAACGCCGGTCCGGCGCGCGCGCTCATCGCGTGGCTGGCGTCGGCCGAAGCGGCGCCGGTCGTGGCCAGGACCGGCCTCGAACCTTTCGCGGCTCAGACGGCCTCGGTGGCCGGTGCTCAGGGCGCGCCGTCCGGCGAGGCGGCGTACGCGAAGTACTGCGCTGCGTGTCACGACCAGACAGCCGCTCGCATCCCGTCACGCGAGGCGCTGTCGAAGATGTCGCCGGCCCGCATTCTGCGCACGCTCGACTTCGGGCCGATGATGAGCGTGGCCTACCCGCTCAAGCGCCCGGAGCGGGAGGCCCTGGCGGCCTTTCTCGGCAAGGGCACCGACGAACCCGCGCTGCCGCCGAGCGCGATGTGCGGCCCGGAGCGGCGGATCCTGGCCGGAAACGATGGCACCGGCTGGAGCGGCTGGAGTCCCGGGCCAGACAACGCCCGGTTTCAACCCCGCCAGCGCGCGGGCTTGAGCGCCGCGGACCTGTCGCGGCTCGAGTTGAAGTGGGCGTTCGGATTCCCCGGCGACGTGACCGCTTTTGCTGCGCCGACGGCGCTGAGGGGCACGCTGTTCATCGGCAGCGCCGCCGGCGCGGTGCAGGCGCTCGACGGGCAGACCGGCTGCGTGCACTGGCAGTTCCAGGCGAACGGTCCCGTACGGGCCGCGATGACGATTGCCGGCGACGGCGACACGCGGGCGCTCGTCTTCAGCGACCAGATCGGCTGGGTCTATTCCGTTGATGCCCGAACGGGTCGCGCGAACTGGACCATCCGCGTCGAAGCGCACGAGGCGACGCGCCTGACCGGTTCGTTCGCCGTGCACGACGGCCTCGCGTTCGTGCCGGCGGCGTCGTGGGAAGAGACCCGTTCGATCGATCCGGCGTACATGTGCTGCACCTTTCGCGGCAGCATCACCGCCGTCCGGCTGCGTGACGGGTCGGTCGCGTGGAAGACGTATCTGGTGGACGAGCCGAAGAAGACCGGTACGACCGCAGTGGGCACCGACACGTTCGGCCCGTCTGGCGCCGGCGTGTGGTCGGCGCCGACCATCGATACCGCCCGCGGCGTGCTGTATGTCACGACCGGCGACAACTACTCGCATCCTGCCACCCGCACGAGCGACGCGGTGATGGCCCTCGAGCTCAAGACCGGGCGCGTCGTCTGGACACGTCAGACGACGCCGGGCGACGTCTACAACTCGGCGTGCGGCGGCCGCGGCCCGAACTGCCCGGCGGCGAGTGGTCCCGACTTCGACTTCGGGTCCTCGGCGCTCCTGGTCAGGGCGCCCGGCGGGCGCGACGTGCTGGTGGCGGGGCAGAAGTCCGGCGTGGTCTACGGCCTCGACCCGGCGAAGCGGGGGGAGGTGCTGTGGCAGACGCGCGTTGGCGCCGGCGGCACCAACGGCGGCGTGCAGTGGGGCATGGCGAGTGACGGACGCCGTGTCTACGCGGCGGTATCCGACGTAGGACGGCAGCCGGGCGGCATCGGCGGCGCCGCGACCGTGGGCAACGCCCAGTTGCATCCGCAGCAGGGCGGTGGGCTGACGGCGTTGAACGTGCTCGACGGATCCAAGGCGTGGTTTGCGCCAGGCACTCCGTGCGTGCCGCCGCGTCCAGGCTGCAGCCCGGCGCAACCCGCGGCGGTCACCGCGATCGACGGGGCCGTGCTCTCTGGCGCCATGGACGGGCACCTGCGCGCGTTCTCGTCGGCCGACGGCACGCTGTTGTGGGACGTGGACACCGCCAGACGCTACGACACGGTCAACGGCGGACAGGGCACGGGCGGATCGCTCGACGGGGCCGGTCCCGTCGTCGCCGGAGGCATGGTGTTCGTGAATTCAGGCTATCCGCGCTTCGGCGGCATGCCCGGCAACGTGCTGCTGGCGTTCGCGCCGAAGAAGCAGGAGCCGAAGAAGTAGGGGCCGCCTTCAGGCGGCCCAGGGCCGGCGAAGCCGGCCCTAATCGATCCAGCCGCCGCCCACTACCAGATCGCCGTCGTAAAAGACGGCGGCCTGTCCCGGTGTCACAGCCGACAGCGGCTCGTCCGACTCGAAGGCGGCCCGTCCATCCGGCAGCGCGCGCACCCGGCCGGCGGCGGCGCGGTGCCGGTGGCGGATCTGGGCGTGCACGGCGCGCCACTCGTGCGGCACCTCCGCCCCCGTCCAGGTGACCGCCGACGCGGTGAGCGTTCGCTGATCGAGCGCCTCGCGCGGACCCACGGTGACCTGACCCGACTCCGCCTCGATCCGCAGGACGTAGAGCGGCGCGGAAGACGACACCCCAAGCCCCTTCCGCTGGCCGATCGTGAACCGGTGCACGCCCTGGTGCGTTCCCAGAGTGCGGCCGCTCTCGTCGGCCACCACGCCGGCCTTCACGGCGGCTGGAACCTGACGCTCCACGAACGCGGCGTAGTCGCCGTCGGGAATGAAGCAGATTTCCTGGCTGTCCGGCTTGTCGGCGACGCGCAGGCCCAGCGCGCGGGCGTGCTCGCGCACTTGCGGCTTGGTCAGCGCGCCGACCGGAAACGCCGCGCGAGCCAGCTGCGCCTGTGTGAGCGAAAAGAGGAAGTAGGACTGATCCTTCCCTGGATCGAGGCCCCGCCGCAGCTGCCACGCGCCGGTGGCGCCGCGCTCGACCCGGGCGTAATGGCCGGTGGCCACGACGTCGGCTCCCAGTCCCTGGCTGCGTTCCAGCAGCGTCGAGAACTTCAGGTCGCTGTTGCAATGCGCGCAGGGGAGTGGCGTGCGGCCGCTCACGTACTCGCCGACGAAGTTGGCGACGACCGTCTGCTGGAACTGCCGCTCGAAGTTGAGGATGTAGTGCGGGATGCCGATCGCGGCGGCGACGCGGCGGGCGTCGTGCAGGTCGTCGAGCGAGCAGCAGCTGCCGAACGCCTGCGTTCCGCTCTGATCGTAGAGCTGCATCGACAAACCCACGACGTCGTGACCTTCGGCGGCGAGCAGCGCCGCCGCCACGGACGAATCCACGCCGCCCGACATCGCGACGACAATCCGCATCCTAGCGAGGCTCCGCCACAGACGGTAAAGCGCACCGGCTCCGCCTCGCGAGGGCAGCGTCTAATTGCCCGCCCTCCGGGCGGGCGTAGACGGCTTGAACGGCCGCTCGAGCGACTTGATTCATGTGCGTGACTCCTGGCCGTTCAACCCGTCTAACCCCGCACCGGCGTCCGCGTCAGGTTGCGGAGCTTGTCCACGACCACGGGCAGTACCCCGACCACGCGATCGACCTCGGCCTCCGTATTCGCGGCGCCCAGGCTGAAACGGATGGAGTTCTGCGTGCGGTGCGCCGGCAGCCCCATCGCCTTGAGCACGTGTGACGGCTCGAGCGTGCCCGAGGAGCAGGCCGAGCCCGTGGACACGGCAATGCCCTCGAGATCGAGCGCGATGAGCAACGACTCGGCCTCGACACGGTCGAAGCTGATGTTGGTCGTGCTGGGCACACGCGTGCCGGGATCGCCGTTGACGGCGGTGCCGGGCACCGCGGCCAGGATTCGCCGCTCGAGACCGTCGCGCAATGCGGCCAGCCGCGAACCCTCCTCGGCCATATGCCCGACCGCGAGCCGGGCCGCCACGCCCATCCCGACGATCCCCGCCACGTTCTCGGTGCCGGCGCGTCGCCCGCGCTCCTGCTTCCCGCCGGTCATGAACGGCAGCAGGCGCAGGCCGCGGCGCACCCAGATTGCGCCCACGCCCTTCGGTCCGTAGAACTTGTGGGCCGAGAGCGACAGCAGATCGACGCCAAGCCCCTTGACGTTCACCGGAATCTTGCCCGCCGTCTGCACGGCGTCGGTGTGGACCACCGCGCCTCTCGCCTTGGCCAGCCGGGCGAGCTCGGCCACCGGCTGAACCGTGCCGATTTCGTTGTTGGCGTGCATGATCGAGACGACCGCTGTCTGATCGGTGAGAGCGGCCGCGAGCGCCTCGGCCGTGACCAGCCCGCTGGCTCCGACGGGCAGAAGGGTCGTCTGCCAGCCGCGCCGGGCCAGCGACTTGAGCGTATTCAGCACCGCCTCGTGCTCGATGCCGCTCGAGATCAGGTGGCGGCGGCCGCCCGGCTCGAGCGCCTCGGCCGCACCGCGGATGGCGAAATTGTCACTTTCGGTCCCGCTGCTGGTGAAGACGACCTCCGAAGGGTCGGCTCCAATCAGGTCGGCGACCGCCGATCGCGCCTCGTCCACGGCCGCTTTGGCCCGCTGCCCGAAATGGTGGACGCTCGACGGATTGCCGAATTCTTCACGCAAAACCGCCGACATTCGGTCCGCCACCGCTTCGGCCAGGGGCGTGGTGGCGTTGTGGTCCATATAGACCCGGGTCATCCTCTGATCGTAGCACTCGCGACGCTGCGCTCCCTGAATGGGTCAGCTTCGCGTCGCTCGGGCAGTGTTTAATTTGCCCGCCCTTCGGGCGGGCGGTTGTGATGGTGGACCTAAGTCTCAGCTGCAGAGTCACTAGACAGAAATTTCGAACGACCGATATACTCTGTGGGCTCTCGCCCCCAGCTGCTCGCCGAAGACAGATCTGTTGCTTGCATGCGGTGTCGGGACCCGAATCGGCCCCCCGCCAGGCGGAGGATTTTCATGTGGAAGCGTGACGAAGCGGTGAAACCGACCAGCCAGCCGACCCCCGCGGCCCCGACGGTCGCATCTAATGCGCAGCCGAGTACGCCTGTGGCCCAGCAGGCTGAGCCCCGGCGGATTGAGAGGGACCTCGTGAACATCGGCAAATCAGTGGTGATCAAAGGTGAGCTGAGCGGCAGTGAAGACCTTACGATCGAGGGTCACGTCGAAGGCAAGATCGAGCTCAAGGATCACCTTCTGACCATTGGTCCGAACGGGCGGATCAAGGCCCAGGTGTTCGCCAAGACGGTCATCGTCCTGGGCGAGGTCAACGGCAACGTCAGCGCGTCGGAGAAGGTGGAAATCCGCGACGGCGGCTCCGTGGACGGCGACATCATCTCGCCGCGCGTGGCCATCGCCGAGGGTGCACACTTCCGCGGCAGCGTGGACATGCAGAAGAAGGCCGGCTCTGCCTCTACCTCGGCGCCGAGCGCCTCGGTGAAGCCGGCGCCGCAGCCCGCTGTCGCGCAGGCTGCACAGCCCGCCGCGCATTAGCGGCGGCCCGTCGTCGATCCAGAATGGGCAGTGGCCTTTTCGGATCTCTTCTCCCGTCGCCGCAAAGACGAGCCTGATGCCGACACGGGCGCCGCCAAGGCGCCCGTGCACTCCACCAAGGTGCTGGCGAAGTTCATCGTCGGTCTCACCGGGCGCCCGTCTCCCGTTCTGCTCGATCTCGGCACCGTCACCGGCTCGAACGTGACGTTCTTCGGCGAGCGGCTCGGGTGCAAGATCATCGTCGAGGACCTGTCCACGGACATCGATCGCGCGGTGAGGGAAAGAACCCTCGCCGAGCTTCCCGCGCACTTCACGAAACGCTTCTCGCAGGAAGACGCCAGCGTGGACGGCGTGCTGTGCTGGGACCTGTTCGATTATCTCGACAAGCCTGCCGCGTCGGCGGTCGCCAGCCAGATCGTCCGCATCCTGAAACCCGGGGGTGTGGTGCTCGCGTTCTTCAACACCCACGAGCCGAAAGAGCCGGTCCCCGCGGTGTACACCAAGCACGTCGTGGTCGATCAGACCACGCTCCAGTACCGGTCGTATCCGGCCGCGCGGGGCAAACAGAAGCCGTTCCAGAACCGCGACATCCAGCGGATGTTCGAGCCGCTGCGCGTCGCCGAGCAGTTCCTGCTCCAGAGCCACATGCGCGAGATGCTCCTCCGCAAGCCGGATCACGCGGCACCGGCGGACATCTGATGGACTTCGAGCTCACCAACGAACACCGCCTGGTCGAGCAGTCGGTGCGCGAATGGGCTGGCCGCGAGGTGGCCCCCCGTATCCGCGACCTCGATCGCACGCACACGTTCGACCGCGGCCTCCTGCCGCAGATGGCCTCGCTGGGGCTGCTCGGCCTCTCGGTGCCGCCGGAGCACGGTGGCTCGGGCATGGATTACCTGGCCCTCGGCCTGGCCTGCGAAGAGCTCGAGTACGTGGACACGTCGCTGCGCGTCATCCTGTCCGTCCACGTCGGCCTCAACTCGCTGACTCTTCTCAGCTGGGGCACCGACGATCAGAAGGCGCGCTATCTCGTGCCCCAGGCGCAGGGCGAGCGCATCGCCACCTTCGGCCTCACCGAGCCCGCGGCCGGCAGCGATGCCCGTGGTATCCAGACCGTGGCGGTGAAGAAGGGCGACCGCTACGTCCTCACCGGCGAGAAGATGTGGATCTCGCTGGCCGACGTCGCCGATCACGTGCTGGTGTTCGCCTGGACGGATCAGGCCAAGAAGAAGGAGCGCGACGCCTCGGGCATGAGCGCCTTCATCGTCGAGCGCGGGTTCGCCGGCTTCTCGAGCGGCACGCTCACACAGAAGTGGGGCATCCTCGCCGGCAACACCGGCTTCATCAAGCTGGACGCCGTGGACGTGCCGGAAGAGAATCGCGTCGGGCGCGAAGGCGAGGGCTTCAAGATCGCGATGTTCGCCCTCGACCAGGGCCGCTTCACCGTGGCCGCCGGCGCGACCGGGCTGATTCGCGCCTGCCGCGATGCCAGCGTTGCCTACGCCAGGGAGCGCAAGACCTTCGGCGTCGAGATCGGCTCGCACCAACTGGTGAAGGAAATGATTGCCGCCATGGAGTCGGACTACCAGGCGGCGCGGCTGCTCTGGCTGCGATCGGGGTGGCTGAAGAACGTCGGCCGCCGCAACACGCGGGAGACCGGGCTGGCCAAGTGGTTCGCCACCACGGCGTCGGAGCGCGCCGCGGGAGACGCCGTGGAGATCCATGGCGCCAACGGCTACTCGGACGAGTATCCGGTGGGCCGTTTCTATCGCAACTGCAAGGGCGCCGTCATTTACGAGGGCACCCGAGAAATCCACAAGATCATGCAAGCCGATTACCTGCTAGGGTATCGGGAAGACAGGCCGAGCCGCTGCGAGCTACCGGCCGTGGAGCGCCCACAGTGAGCACCAGCCGTTCGACGTCCTCGACCGCCGCCGCCGACATGGCGAACAACGCCTACATCGACTCCGATCTGTCGCTCGATTTCATTCGCGTGGTCGAGCAGGCCGCCATCGCCTGCGCCCACACGATGGGGCAGGGCGACCGTCACCGCTCCGACCAGGTGGCCGTCGAAGCCATGCGGAAGGAGATGGACTCGCTGCCGATCGACGGCACCATCGTCATTGGCGAGGGCGAGCGCGACGAGGCGCCGATGCTCTACATCGGCGAGAAGGTCGGCATCGGTTCGAAAGGGGCCGACGCCGCCTATCCCGCGGTCGACATCGCGGTCGATCCCCTCGAGGGCACCAACCTGTGCGCGCTGGGCACGCCCAACGCGCTGGCCGTGCTGGCGGCGTCGGAACGCGGCGGGCTGCTGCACGCGCCCGACCTCTACATGGAGAAGCTGATCGTCGGCCCCAGCTCGCGCGACGTCGTCGACCTCGACGCGCCGGTGCGTTTCAATCTGCGAGCCGTCGCGCAGTCGCTCGGCCGCCGCGTCGAGGACCTGGTCGTGATCGTGCTCGACCGGCCGCGGCACGAGAAGCTGATCGCCGACATCCGCTCCACCGGCGCGCGCATTCGTCTCATCGGCGACGGCGACCTGTCGGCCGGCATCACCGCCGCGGTGATCGGCAGCGGCGTGCACGCCGTGATGGGGATTGGCGGCGCGCCCGAGGGAGTACTCACGGCGGCGGCGATGCGTTGCCTGGGCGGGGAGATCTTCGCGCGCCTGGTGGTGGATTCGCCAGAGCACGAAGCCCGCTGCCGCTCCATGGGTATTACCGACTTCAAGCGAATCTACAAGTCGAAAGACCTCGCCCCGGGGAAGAACATCGTCTTTGCCGCCACCGGCGTCACCGACGGATCGTTGATGAAGGGCGTTCGCTTCTTCGGCGCCGGCACCCGCACGGTGACACTGGTGATGCAGACCCACCCGCACCGCATCCGCTTCGTGGACAGCATCCACCTGGCTGACAACGCCGACAGCGCCGTCAAGATTCGATTCTGAAGGCTTCGGGCTTCAGGCTTCGGGCTTCAGGTACGGTCGTGCACGACTGGCGCCGCAATCAGGCGGCGCTGATGATCGCCTCGTTCGTCGGCTTCACCGGCTTCACCCTGGTGATGCCGTTCCTGGCGCTGCGCTTCCAGGCGCTGGGCGTGCACGACACCCGCGCGGTGGCGCTCTGGACCGGCTTCACGCTCGGCGTCACGCCCGCGGTGGCCGCGGCCTGTGCGCCCCTGTGGGGGCGCGTCGGCGACCGTTTCGGCAACAAGCTGCTGGTGCAGCGCTCGCTGTTCTTCTGCGTGTTCGTGATGACGCTGATGGGGCTGGCGACGCAGCCCTGGCAGCTCTTCGTGCTGCGGGCGCTGCAGGGGCTGGTCGCTGGATACGGCCCGTTGACGATCGCCATGGCCGCCGAGTCCGCTCCACGCGAGCGGATGGCCCACGCGATCGGCCTGGTGCAGACCGCGCAGCGGGTCGCGCCGGCCGTGGGTCCCGTCGTCGGCGGCATCCTCGCCCAGGCCGTCGGGCTCCGGAACGCCTTCTTCGTGGCGGGCGCCGTCTACGCCCTCGCCTTCGCGCTCGTCAGCGTGCTCTACCGCGAGAGCGCTCGCACCAGCCATGAGGACGAGGCGCGCGTACACGTGCCGATGCGCGAGATCCTCTCGATCCGCAACCTGTTGCTGTTGATGGGCGTGATCTTCGGCCTGCAGCTGACCGAGCGCAGCCTCGGCCCGGTGCTGCTGCTGCACGTCGAGTCGCTCGGCTATACGAGCGCCGCGGTACTCGTGGGCGTCCTGTTCTCGCTGCTGTCGATTGCGGGGGCGCTCGGGCACCAGATCGCAGCCAGCGCCCTCGCCCGCGCGACGGCGCGGCGCGTCATCGCGACCGCGATCGTCGTGGCGGCGGCGGGGCTGGCGGTGTTTGCGATGACGAACGCCGCATGGGCGCTGATGGCCGGCATTCTCGCGGTCGGCGTCGGCGTGGGCGTGGCGATGACCGCGGCCTTCACCGCCGCCGGCGCCAGCATTCCGCGCCACGTGCACAGCACCAGCTTCGGGTTCCTCACCGGCGCGTCACTGACCGGCACCGCCGTGGGGCCCGTGCTCGGCGGCCTCGTGGCGGCGCGCAGCATCACGGCGGTGTTCGTCCTCGGCGTCGCGATCCTGGGCGCGCTCGCCCTGACCGTGCGGCGCCTGATGGCCGATCCCGATCACATCGAGCCGGCCGTATCGACCGCGGAGTACTGACGGTCGGTGGTGCGGGCCGACGGTGGTCAGGTGGGCCGATCTTGGTCAGGTAGGTCGGGTGGGCCTCAGGTGGGTCGGGTAGGTAAGAACACCTGCTCCATCTCGCGCTTCCTACGGCGGGTCATCTGCAATCCGCGGGCAAGCAAGCGCTGGCTCAGCGGGCGAACCTGCATGCTTTGCAGGTCCGAGCGGAGCCGCGCCGAGTGTACGCTACCATTTCGATCGATCCTCTTCATGACTGACAGTCGTTCGTCAACGCCCGCTGTCGAGCGCGCCGCGCTTGTTGGCGTGGTGACCGGATCGGCGCGCCGCGCCGATACCGAGGTGTCGCTGGCCGAGCTGGAAGGGCTGGCCGAGGCCGCCGGAGCCACGGTAGTGCTGACGACCGTGCAGGAGCGGCCGCGCCCCGACCCGGCCACGTTCATCGGCCGCGGCAAAGTGCAGAGCCTCGCGGCGGCGTGCGCCGAAGCGGACGTGGACGTCGTGATCTGCGACAACGAGCTGACGCCGGCGCAGTTGCGCCATCTCGCCGACGCGCTCGACCGCAAGGTCGTCGATCGCACGCAGCTGATCCTCGACATCTTCGCGCGGCGCGCCCGCACCCGGGAAGGCAAGCGGCAGGTCGAGCTGGCGCAGCTCAAATACCTCCTGCCGCGGCTGGCTGGATCCGGCACCGCGCTGTCGCGGCTCGGCGGCGGCATCGGTACGCGCGGTCCCGGTGAAACCAAGCTCGAGACCGACCGCCGGCGTATCCGTGATCGCATTGCCGGGTTGCAGCGCGAGATCGACCAGGTGCGTCAACGCCGCTCGCAGCTGCGCGAGCGCCGCGAGAAGCGAGCCGTGCCGACTGTCGCGCTGGTCGGCTATACCAACGCCGGCAAGACCACGCTCTTCAACCGTCTCACGGGCGAGCGGGCCGTCGCCTCGGATGCGCTGTTCGTGACGCTCGATCCGCTGGTGCGCCAGATCCGCCTGCCCGACTCGCGCGAACTGCTGCTGTCGGACACGGTCGGGTTCATCGACCGGTTGCCGCATGCCCTGGTGGCCGCCTTTCGCGCCACGCTCGAAGAGGTGGTGGAAGCCGACCTCATCCTCCACGTGGTGGACGCGTCCAACCCGGAGTGGAGCCGCCAGGTGGGGGCGGTCGAGCGCGTGCTCGACGAGGTCGGCGCCGGGCGCGACGCGCTCGTCATGGTGTTCAACAAGATCGACGCGCTCGGACCGGACGAGCGGCGGCGGCTGGCCGAAGCGCACGAAGACGCCGTGTTCATCTCGGCACGCAGCGGCGCCGGCATCGACGCGCTGCTGGCGCGGGTCACCGAGGCGCTCGGCCTCGACACGCGGAGGGTCACCGTATCGTTCGACAGCGACGACGCCGATGACCGCCAGCGGATGGCGCGGTTCTATCGCCTCGCGCGCGTGGTGAGCCACGTCACGACCGCGGGCCGGTCCGTGATCGAAGCCGACGTCCCGCGCCGGCTGCTGGAGCTGCTGCTGCCGCCGGCGGCGGCCGCGCGGAGCGCGCGATGAGCGGCAGGCGCGTCAGCACCCGTGCGGTCCGCTGGGCGGCCGTGATTGCGCTCTGTGTCCTCGCCGGCTGCGCGCGGCGGGCGCCGGTGGCGCCCGGGGCCCTGGCCTATCCAGAGTACGTCCTTCCGGCAGATCGCGCCGACTCTGCCGCCGTATCCGCACAGCTTCAACAGG
>DATMDI010000062.1:0-7269 GCA_035557875.1 Vicinamibacterales bacterium | reverse complement strand
CAAGGTGCTCGCGGCTGCGGGGCGGCCCGGCAAGGGGCCCGGCGAATTCGGCGAAGCGCACTTCATCGCGGTGAGCCCGGCGCAGGAAATCTTCGTCGCCGATTCGGTCAACGGCGCGCTCGTGAAGTTCGTGAAGCGCTGAGGATCACCCGCACTCCGCGGTTCAGCGCCGATCAGCCGCGCGCCACCGCGCCCTGGGCTTCGTCCCAGCGCCAGATCCGTCCGCCAGGCTGCAGGTGCACCCCGCCGATCCAGCGATCGAGACCACAGGCCACGCGGTCCAGGCGGCGGTCGAGCACCGCGCGACCAGCGTCGGTGGCGGCGACGACGGCCGCGAGCGGCTGTTCCGTCGTGCCCGCCCGCACCAACGACAGCAGCTGGGGCGAGGTGGACGCCAGCGAGCGCGCGAGCTCGTCTAGCGAGCCGTCGGTGATGTAGTAGGAGCGCTCGTCCTCGTGCATGGAGGGGAACAGTGTGCCCAGGGTGACGGGCTCGAGCGCGGCCAGTCGAAGCAGGCGCCGCTCGGTGCGGGACAAGCCGTCCGCGACGGCCGGGTATTCCTCGAGCAAGCGGCGCAGCGCCGGCGCGAGAAACGGCAGGGCCGGCGTGCCGGCGCGCTGCAGCGCGTCGAGTGGCACCGGCGACGGCGCGCGGAACGCCTCCCAGGCCTGCTCGGCCGTGGCGTACTGAGCCTCGCCCACCGGCTCCCGCCGCGCCAGCAGGCCTGGAAACTCCTCGGGCGGCAGCTCGCCGAGCCCCTTGAAGTGCGGGCGGCCTGGGAACGATCCGATGCACACGAGGCTCACCCGCTTGCCGGACGGCACGTGTGCGCGGATGTAGGTGAGGAGCTGGACGAGATTGAGCTGATCGAAGAGGTCGTGCTCGTACCACAACACGAGCTCATCGTAGGCATCCGACGCGTCGATGGCGTCGCGCCATCGCCGAAGGTCGTTTACCGGATCCGCCGACGCAGGGTCGTCGAGATTCCGGAGGAAGCTCCCGCGCACGTCAATCAGCGCTTCGTCCGGGATGCTGCCTGGCACGGGGCCTTCGTAGAGCACATCGGCCCAGATTGAAACCGCGCCGCCGATCTCCGTGCGTTCGATGAGCCGTGTCGTGCAGGTCCCGTTGGCGACGTGGAGCAGGCGCGGCGTGTCGCTCATGACTCGGGTCCCGAACGGCCGGATACAGAAGGTGAGTCGAGCCAGCGCTCCATGATCACCTCGTCGTCTTCACGATCGTCCACGACCACCTGACGCGTGAGCCGGCCGCAGTCGGTGAATCCGGCCTGCCGGTAGAAGGCGAGCGCGGGCGCGTTCGACGCCCGCACCTGAATCACCAGCTTTCGGTAGGCCGCGGCAGCAGCGAAGCGAAGCGTGGCGTCGAACAGCGCCCGGCCGACTCCACGTCCACGCCAGTCCGGCACCACGAAGGTGCCGAGTTGCGCCACGTGCGCCATCGAGCTGAGGATCGTCGAGTAACGTTCGACGCTCTGGTAGCCGACGACGTCGCCCTCCGGCGTCTCGGCCACATGGAACGCCTCGCGCGGGGACAAGCCGCGCATGTACGCCTGCTGCTCGTTCACGGGCCACGCCGCCACGATGGCGGAGTAGACCCGCTCGGCGACGATCGCCTCGAGGACGCGGGCGACGCCGGCGGCGTCGTCGCCCGTCGCGCGCCGGACTCGATAGGGCCGTTCGGCCGGTTGGTGCATCGCGAACCGAAAGCCGCTCTTACCTCGACATGCAGCGGTTGGCCTTGTTCGAGGGGTCGGTCGGATCGAGCGCCTGGCCGCGAACGCGTACCTCACGGTAGGCCTGATGACAGGCGGCGCAGGCGTCGGACAGATCGCCGGTTGCTTCCGACACCGCCTCCTGGCTGCGCGACTGCGACGCCCTGTAGGTCTTGCGCGCCACCTCGATCATCTGTTCGGTGAACTTGATCCAGTCGGGATCGTTGATTGGGGCCATCCGGCCGTTCTCGCAGCGGATACCCGGCATGAGCATGAGCGGCGAGGCATCGGCGATCGCGATCGCGGCATTGTCGATCGTCTCCCAGCCGCCGTAGATGCCCTGGCCCCAGTCGAAGACCGAGAAGCCCTGCTTCTGCTGCTCAGGCGTGGGCGGCGGGGGCGGGACGGCCGGGTCGCGGGTCTGTACTGTGAAGATCAGGTTGGAGTTCGGGAAGAAGACGCCGCGCATCAGTTGCGCCATGTTGCCGAGCGGCGGATAGGCCTTCACCGCTCCGGCCGCTCGTGGGGCCGCAGGGCGCTGCGGCCAGCCGATCTGGCTCAGCGCCGCATCGGCAGAGGCCAGCTCGGCACGGCCGGCGGGGAAGCCGCCGGTCTTGAGGAGATGGGCGACGATGTCGGCTGATTGCGGCGGCGTCAGCTGTCCCGGCGCGTCGGCGGGCATCGTGTTCCGCACCTTGCTCACCAGACCGCCCAGCGGCATCGTCTGCCACGCGGCCACGAAGGCGTCACCCACCAGCGGTGGCGCTTGCGCGCCTTTGAGCGTGTCGCCGTGGCACGACGCGCACTGCTTGACGTAGAGCGCTTGCCCGCGCGCCGCCTGGGCGTCCGTATAGACGCCGTCCTGGACCGTTCGTGGCGCCTGCGCCCGTGTCGGGCCGGAGCCCGCCGCCAGAAGTGCACCTGTCACCAGAATGCCGCCCCACTGCCGCGCTGTCATGAATCCTCCGATGGTCACCCCACGATTACGGCGGCCAGAATACATCGGACGAGCCAGGGCAAGTCAGGCAGGTCAGGCAGGTGAGGCAGGTCAGGCAGGTCAGGTGGGTCGGGTAGGTCGGGTGGGTGAGAGACGGGCGTCGTGCGGGGCTCAGCCCCGCCTCACCGACCAAGCTTGGGCAGCATCAGCGGCTCGACCTGGCGGCGGCGCGAGCGGCTCACCGGCACTTGCGAGCCGTCGGAGAGGACGAGAAGCAGGCCACCGGCGTCGTGCACTTCCCGCACGTCCTGGACGTTCCTCGGGATCGCGGCGCAGCGGCAGCGCGCGCAAGCTGGCCGGTCAGTTCTACCTGACCGATCTCACGGTGCTGAAGGTGCTCTTCAGCGCTCTCGTCACCGCGATGCTCGGCGCCTTCTGGCTCGATCGCGCCGGGGCGCTCGACCTCCGCGCGGTGTACTTGCCGGAGACGTTCGCGGCGTCCCAGGCGCTCGGCGGCGCGCTCTTTGGCGCCGGGTTGGTGGTGGCCGGACTCTGCCCGGGCACGTCGTGCGTGGCGGCCGCGACCGGCCGGCGCGACGGGCTCGCCGTGATGGCCGGGCTGGTGCTCGGCATCGCCATGTTCAACCTGGCGTTCGATTCGTTAGAACAGGTGTATGCGAGCACCGCGCTCGGCCCGATCACGCTGCCGGACCTGCTGCGCCTGCCGGGAGGGGTCGTAGTGGGGATGGTCACGGGCATGGCGCTGGGGGCCTTCGCCGTCGCCGAGCGCATCGGGAGATCCCGGCCGTGACCGCCCACGGCACGCTGCTCGTGGCGGCGTTGACCCTGGGCGGTGGCGCCGCCGTGGCCGACGGCCTGCAGCCAGTGGACGGCGTGCGACTCGCGCGCGAGATCGCCGGCGCGCGCGACCACGTCTCGGCGGTGGCGCTCGCCGCGTCGATCGTCTCGGGCCCCCGGCCGCAGGTGTTCGACCTGCGTAGCGCGGCCGACTTCGCAGCCTTCCATATCCCCTCGGCGGCCCACGTCACGCTCGAGGCCCTGGTGACGATGGACCTGCCGCGCTCGACGCCGATCGTCGTCTACGCGGACGGTGGCACGCGCGCCGCGCAGGCCTGGGTGCTGCTCCGGCTGCGCGGCTACCAGGACGTCGCGTTTCTGCGCGACGGCGTCTACGAATGGATCGCGCGCGTCCACGAGCCGCAGCTCCCGTCCGACGCCACCGTGGCCGAACGCGTGGAGTTCGAGCGCCGTGCCGCGCTGAGCCGCTACTTCGGCGGCCAGCCGCACCTGGATGTCCCGCGCGCCGAGGTCGCGACCGGATACTGGATCACCGAATCGGAGACCGCGCGCTCGGCGGCCAGGGACACCTCGCTCCTGGTGGCGGCGATCCGGAGGCGCGGATGCTGATGCGGGCCCGCGGTGCGGTCGAAGGCCTGCGGGCGCGCGAGTTCAGCCGCCTCGATCGCGCGGGCACGGCCTACCTCGACTACACCGGTGCGGCGCTGTATCCAGCCTCGTTGGTGCGCCGCGACGCGCGTCGCCTGCTTGCGGCCGTCCGCGGCAACCCGCACGCCGCCAGCGGCCCGTCGCTGGCGAGCACGGCGGTCATCGAGCGCGCGCGGATGCTCACGCTCCAGTTCGTCGGCGCCGATCCGGACCAGTACGAGGTGGTGTTCACGGCCAACGCGAGCGGCGCGATCCGCGCGATCGCCGAGGCGTTCCCGTTCGGCCGCCACTCGCGACTGGTGCTGACCGCCGACAATCACAACTCGGTGAACGGCCTGGCGTGGCCGGCTCGGCGGGCGAGGGCGCGCGTCACGCTGATGCCGTTGGCCGACAGCCTCCGCGGCGCCGATCCGCTGCCGGCCCTGCCGCGCGCGAACGCTCCGTCGCTGTTCGCGTATCCGGCCCAGTCCAACTTTTCCGGTGTGCGTCATCCGCTCGGCTGGGTGGAGGCGGCGCAGGCGCGCGGGTATCGTGTGCTGCTCGACGCCGCGTCGTTCGCACCGGGGGCGCGGCTCGACCTCGCCGCCACTCCCGCCGACTTCGTGGCGTTGTCCTTCTACAAGATCTTCGGCTATCCCACCGGTATCGGCGCGCTCGTCGCCAGGCGCGACGCGTTGGCGCAACTGCGGCGCCGCTACTTCGCGGGCGGCACCGTGGACTACGTGTCGATGGAGCACCGGCTCGTGCAGCCGAAGGCGGGCGCGGCGCGGTTCGAGGACGGCACGGCGAGCTTCCTGGCGATGGACGCGGTGTGCGACGGCCTGCAGTGGATGGCGCGCCTGGGTGTCGAGGCGGTGGCGGCGCACGCCGCCACGATGACCGGGCGGCTGCTCGACGCATTGCGGCAGGCCGGGGAGACGGTGGTGGTCTATGGGCCGCGCGATCTCGACGCGCGCGGCGGCACGGTGGCGTTCAACGTCTACCGTCGCGGTGAAGTCGTGCCGTACGAGGACGTCGAAGCTGCGGCCCGCGCCCAGGGGATCGCGATTCGGGGTGGCTGCTTCTGCAATCCTGGCGCGGCGGCGCACGCCTTTGGCCTCGACCCAGCGCAGACCCGAGCCTGCCTGGAGCGTGAGTTCAGCATCGCGCGCTTCCGCGCCTGCATGGCCGGCCGGCCGGTCGGGGCGCTGCGCGCGTCGGTTGGGATGGCCACCAACGAGCGCGACATCGATCGACTGGCGGAATGTATCCGCATGGTGGCCCACGCCGCCTGAAGGCCGCCCATACAAAGCCTGCCGGTCTGAGGCGGAGCCTCGCCAGCCCTTTACCCCGCCATCTCTTCTTGCGACGGAAACCCGTGCTGGGCGCGGCCGACCGCGCCTTCGTGCTCGGCGGTCGTCTTGTACAGCTCGAATCGCCCGTCGGCCGCCGATTCGGTCAGGCTGCGCTCGTAGGCGCGCCGTTCGCGCGCCGACATCGCGGAGAACCCGCGCGCGATCCTGACGTTCTGCCGCAGCACGCGCGCCGAGTCGATGCCGGAGATCGTCGTGCAGACCGGCAGGCTCATCGCGTAGCGCAGCGCGTCGGTGATGCGGGCGGCGCGCCGTTCGATGGCGCGTCCGTCGCCGCCGAGGCTCTTCATCCCGATCGCCGCGATCCGCTGGCGGGCCAGCTCCGGCAGCACCTGGGCCTGGAAGCTGCGGAAGCCGGCATCGAAACCGTTGAGCGGCAGCTGGCACGCGTCGAACGGAAACTGGAACGAGAGCATGCGCAGGTGGATCTCGGGGCTCTTGTGTCCGGTGAAGCCGACATACCGCACCTTGCCCTGAGCTTTGGCGCGCGCGAGCGCTTCCACCGCGCCACCCGGCGCGAAATGACGGTCGGGGTCGTTCTCGTACACACACTCGTGGATCTGCCACAGGTCCAGGTAGTCGGTGCGCAGCCGCTTCAGCGACTCCTCGAGCTGCCGCATCGCGACGGTCGCGCCGCGCCCATGCGTGCACACCTTGGTCATCAGGAACACCGACCCGCGCCGGTCGGCGATCGCCTGGCCCATGCGCTCTTCGCTCACGCCGTCGTGGTACTCCCACGCGTTATCGAGAAAGGTGATACCGGCGTCGATCGCCTCGTGCACGAGGCGGACGGCCGCGGCAGTCGTCCGCAACTTCCCGATGTGATAGCCGCCCAGCCCGAGGATTGACACCTGATCCGGATGCGAGCCGAACGGCCGGCGCGCGATCCCGTCCCGTCCTCCACGCGATGACCTGGGGTGTGGCATGAACGTGCGCCTCCGCTAGCCGATGTCCGTGCAATCCCCGCGCCTCGCCACCCGGACGCAGCGGCGCGGACCTTGCTCTGTAAACGGATAGGAGGTGGATCCATGAGCTTCAACCTGAAGCCTCAGACGTTTGGATTTCTCGTCGGCACGCGCGCGGCGCTCGCCTTTGGCCTTGGCCTGCTTGCCGCCAGCCGCATCCCCGAGTCGCGCCGCCGCCGGCTGGGGCTGGCGCTGGTCGGCCTGGGCGCGGCGACGACCATTCCGGCGGTGAGAATGCTACGCAAGAGCCGGACGCCGGCGCCGATCAACGTGAACGGCGCCCGCGCCGATTTCGGCTTCGTGAGTCCGCTATGAAGAGCGAACTGGAGCAGTTCTACGCGATCGTGGACGGCCTCGAGGCGGCGATGATGACGACGCGCCGCGCCGACGGCCACCTGCAGTCCCGCCCGATGGCGACGCAGAAGCGCGCCGACGGAGCGGACCTGTGGTTCGTGACCACCGAGGGCACACCGAAGCTCGACGATCTGGCGCGCGACGCGCACCTCAACCTTGCCTACTACACGGACCGCAACGGAGAGTGGGTGTCCGTATCGGGTACGGCCACGATCTCAAGGGACCGCGCGACGATCCACGAGCTCTACGCGCCTGACTGGAAGCTGTGGTTTCCCGACGAGGGCGACCCGCGTCACGGCACGCCCGACGATCCGCGCATGGTGCTGATCGGCGTCGCTGTCCACGCGGCCGTGTTCCTGGAGATCAACAAGCCGCGGCCGGTGCTGCTGTTCGAGGCCGTGAAAGGCTGGGTCACCGGCACCGAGCCGAAGCTGGGCGAGACGCACGTGCTGCACGAGCCGC
>DATMDI010000061.1:0-2045 GCA_035557875.1 Vicinamibacterales bacterium | reverse complement strand
ATTGTCGAAGGAACTCCGTCTCGCGTTGCAGTATCCCGAAGGCGCCATGGTGTAAGGCGTAGCCGGACAGGGCGACTTTCTAATAGTAGGCAGATATATTCCTACTGTTGGAATGCACGCAAAGCTTACTCAATGGACGCTTTACTCTTGCTGCCAATAAACCTGCGCAGATTTCGGCACGACCCTTGCTTTATAGAACGGCAGCGGGTCGCCTGAATTTGCGGCAGGTGCCGTAAAGAGCTGGGGAGCCAGGTGACCTGTAAAAGGCCCGTTTACGCGGGCCTTTTTTTATGTACGTTCGAGTTCGGCCTCGGGCTTCGCTGCCGATAGGAGCTGAGGTTCTCTGCACGCGGAGCCCCGGGTGACGAAGAGTGAGGGCTGTCCGGAGCCCCCGGGCTTCAGAGGCTGTGAATCAATCGCCGCGATGGCGGGTGCGGTAGAGCGGCCCGGCCGGCCCGACCACCGCGCCTGCGCCCGTCGCCACGGGCCCGAGCCTGGGGGGACGAGCTTAGGTCATCAGATGCGGCACGATCGCCATCGTCCGCAGCAGATTGTGGGCGAGGGCAAACCACAGCACCCACGTGTGCACCTTGCCGACCCCGCGCAGGCCGAGGCCGTGGAGCGTGCGCGCCGTCTTGCCCTCCGCGTGCACGCGTTCGGCCGTCGCGCCGCGGATCCGATACACCGTCTTGGCCTCGACGCTCTGCATCCGCGTGCGCCAGGCGGCGACGGCGGGCGAATCGGTGGGCTGCGGGCCGATCGGCGTGCCCGTGCCGGGGGCACGCGGGACGGGCAGGAGCAGCGTGATGGCGCGGCGCGCGGTGGCGTCAATCGCGGCGTAGGTCATGTAACCGCCGTCGGCGAGCCAGGTGGTGGGGCGGCCCACGCGACGCTCGACCTGGTCGAGCATGGGCACGAGCTGGCGCTGATCGCTTCCGACCGCGCTCACGGCGACGCCCACAATGGCATGACTGTCGACATCGGTCGCGACTTGCACGTTGTAGGCGGGCCGAAAGCCGCCATCGCTCATCTTGAGGATGCGCGCATCCGGATCAGTGGTCGAGGTGCGGGGCGTGCTCCGCGAGTGATTCCGGGCCTTGGCCGCGGCGACCTCGGGGAGTTGCGCCAGCGCTTCTTCGACGCGCGCGAGCCCGTCAGCCGCGGCGCGCGCCTGCGCGGCGGCCGCGCGATCGGGGCCGCCGGCCTGTTGGCGCGCGGTCCGCTCCACCAGCTTCCGCGCTTCCTGCAGCCGCTCGCGTAACGTGCCCTCGCGGCGAAATGACCCCACGCCCGCACTCGCCCGCACGCGCGTCCCATCCTGCGCGACGCGCGCCAACGTCACAATGCCGCGGTGCCGTAAGGTCGCGATCGATTGCGTCAGCAGGTCATCGACCGCGGCCTGATGCGCCACGCGAAAATCGCTGAGCGTGTGGTAGTTGACCGAGACGCCGCCGCGGATCCAGCGATACGCGTCGTGCGCGTAACAGAGCCGGTCCACTTCGCGCGCACTCCCCACGCCGTCGATCGTGGCGTAGAGCCAGAGCGCTACCAGAATCTTGGGATCGATCGGCGTCCGCCCCACGCCGCCCTCCCGGGCTTTGATCGCCGCATAGAAGCGCGTCAGATCAAGGCCCTCGACAAAGCGCCAGACGAGCCGGGCCATGTGGCCCGGCGGCAGCAGCCCCTCCAGATCGGTCGGGGTCAGCTCGACCTGCGTCCGGTTGGCCGTCTCAAAGCGCGGGAGCCCCGCCTCGTCCGGCGTCCCGCGGCGATCTACGTCGTCAAATAGCTCGTCGCCCATGCGCCGAGCCTAGTACAGCCCGATCCGCCGCGCAATCGTCCACACGGCTAAAATCTTCACAGCCTCTAAAGCCCGGGGGCTCCGACGCCCACATCCGCATCCGAGGGCCCTCTGGACTCGACATATGAAGCTGGACTTTCCGTGCGGAGCCGCCAGGCTTTCCGTACCGAGCCGCCGGACTTTCGTACGGAGCCGCCGGGCTTGAGCCCGGCGGTACACTCGACCACGTGAAGCACATGCGCGC
>DATMDI010000060.1:0-5206 GCA_035557875.1 Vicinamibacterales bacterium | reverse complement strand
AGCCGTCGGCACACCGTGCCGCGCCATGAAGTGCTTCGCAAACGACTTGCTCGACTCGAGCGCCGCCGCCGCACGCGTCGGTCCCACGATCGGCCGCGACACGTCGGCAAACGCATCCGCGACACCCGCGCTGAGCGGCAGCTCGGGACCGACGACCGTGAGGTCTACCCCCTCGCGATCGGCAATCGCGACCAGTTCGTCGGGCCGTGTCAGGTCCGCCGGAACACATTTGGCGATCGGCGCGATCCCGGGATTCCCCGGGGCACACACGAGAGTGACATCGGCACGTCCGGAGGTCAGCGCCCAGGCCATCGCGTGCTCACGGCCGCCGCCGCCGATGACGAGAATTCTCATATCGCTCGGGACAAGTGGTTGAAGAATAGAGCCTTACTGAGCATCGCCTGGGGAGGGTTGAAGCTTGTTCCGGTCGGCTCCGATCGGCTCGCGGACAGGGCCGGAGCCATGCCGGAACGGAAAGTAGCCATGCTCAAAAAGGGTGGGATCTTTTTATACGACACTGCATCAGTTGTTGTTGACGTGGGGACCGGTTGCGCCTAGAATCCGCGCGCGCCTGTGATAGCCTACTGTATTCGCCACTTTGTTGAGGGTCGCACAGAGAGTGCCATCAAGCCGCTGAGGGGGTGTATCTAGGCGTGGCAGAAGTCAAAATTCAGGAGGGCGAGTCCATCGAGAGTGCCCTCCGGCGCTTCAAGCGGAAGGTCCAGCAGGAAGACATCATCAAGGACATCAAGAAACACTCCTTCTATTTGAAGCCAGGTGACAAACGGAGAGCCAAGCAGGCTCTAGCGCGCAAGCGCAACCGTAAGAAGCTCCGACGCGAGTTGGAGTAGCAATACCCACAGGACGACGAGCTCACGAGGTGGCGACCGATGGAGTTCCAAGACAAGTCCCTGAGGTGCGTGGATTGCAGCAACGAGTTCATCTGGACGGCAGGCGAACAGCTCTTTTTCGCTGACAAGCAGTTCAAGAACGAACCGAAGCGTTGCAAGTCATGCAAGGCCAAGAGGGCCAGCCGGACGTTGTCGAGCCCAAGTAGCGGGCGCGGCGACGGTTACGGGAGGGAGCGCGTAGAAACACAGGCGACGTGCTCGGCGTGCGGGAAGGAGACAACCGTTCCGTTCCGCCCCACTCAAGGCCGCCCGATCTTCTGCAAGGAGTGCTTCCAACAGCGGAAGTTCGCAGGGGCAAGCGGCGTGTAAGCCGCTGGGACATCCCCGGTCGCACACCCACATTCGTCCGTTCGCCGGTCGAGTTCGACAGACGCCGGGGCCAAGCACAGCGCTTGGCCCCTTTTTTTCGTCCGGACGGGCGTTGCCCTGCCCTCGGCCCCCCCTGCCTCACGTGCTAGAATTCAGGGCTTTCTGACGCATTTCGATCGACTCCGAGGACCTATGCAGATCGAGGAACGAGCCGCAGGCGACGTCATCATCCTGGACCTCAAGGGCAAGATGACGCTGGGCGAAGGGGACGAGATCCTCAAGGACAAAATCAACAGCCTCGTGCTCCAGGGCCACAAGCAGCTCGTCCTGAATCTCGCGGACGTGCCGTATATCGACAGCGCCGGCCTCGGCGAGGTCGTCCGCACCTATACGACCGTCAAGCGCCAGGGCGGCACGATGCGGCTCCTCAACCTCACCAAGCGCATCGAAGACCTCCTGTCGATCACCAAGCTCCTCACCGTGTTCGAAACCTTCGACAACGAGGCCGACGCGGTGCGCAGCTTCACCGTCGCCAAATAGGGCCGGGTTCGGCCGTTCGCGTGGCGCCTCCACACGGCCGACAGCCCGCCTCGCCCGTGCAGCTCATTGCCCGGTCGCTCCGGCCGCAGCAGTGGACGAAGAACCTGCTGGTGTTCGCGGGCATCGGCTTCAGCGGACGCCTGCTCGATCGCGAGGCCTGGCCGCCGGCCGTAGCGGCCTTCCTGATCTTCTGCGGGCTGTCAGGCGCGGTGTACCTGATCAACGACGTGCTGGATCGGACCGCCGACGCGCAGCACCCGATCAAGCGCCTGCGTCCCGTCGCCTCGGGGGCGCTGCCGCCCGCGGCGGCGATCGCCGCGGCCGCCGTGCTCGGCGCCGCGTGCCTGGCCGCCGCAGCGGCCGTCAACCGCGGCCTGGCGCTGACGGCCGCTGCCTACGTGGCGCTGCTGCTGGCCTACTCGGTCGCGCTCAAGCATTACGTCATCATCGACGTCCTGACGCTCGCGGGCGGCTTCGTGCTGCGCGCGGTGGCGGGCGCCGTGGCGATTGGGGTGCCGATCAGCCACTGGCTGCTGGTCTGCACCACCCTGCTGGCGCTGTTTCTCGGGCTGAGCAAGCGGCGCCACGAGCTGACCCTGCTGGCCGACGGCGCTGCCGGGCACCGGCCGATCCTCCAGGAATACAGCCCCTACCTGCTGGATCAGATGATCGCGGTCGTCACCGCGTCCACCCTGATCGCCTACAGCGTCTACACCATCAGCTCCGAGACGGCGGAGCGGCTGGGGTCCGACCGGCTGGGCCTCACCATTCCGTTCGTGCTCTACGGCATCTTCCGGTATCTCTATTTGGTACATCAGCGGCAGGGCGGCGGCAGCCCGTCGGACATGCTGTTGACCGACCGGCCGCTGCTGGTCTGCGTGGCGTTGTGGGTGGCCACGGTGGTGCTGGTGATCTACGTGATCTAGAGGCGGTCTGGGCCGGGGTCTGCCGGAAGGGAGAGCGTTCCCCCCTGCCTGAACCGCTTCCCATGCTTACCCTGCCTCAATTCAGGGGATACTTACCGATCGAAATGGCAACCGATCAACATCCGCAATCCGGGCGTCGCCAGCACTTCCATCGCGGCCGGCGGGGCCAGGAACGGCGGGGCGACCGCCGGCCGTCGACCGCCCCCCAGACCCAGGAACAAGGCAAGGCGGACCAGCCCGACGTCGATCAGATCGTCAAGGACATCAAGGCCCGCATCGCTCAGCGCCACGGAATCGATCTGTCGGCGCAGCAGATTCAGGAGCTGGCCGCGCGCCGGCTCGAGGCCATCCTCGACCCGCGCACGGTAAAGCCCGGCTTGCTCGACCAGCTGCGAAAGGCGGCGGGAGCGCCCGCCGACATCGCGCCCGCCGCGCCCGCCGACGCCTACACGTTCGAGGATCACACGATCTACGACACGCACAACGGGCTGCTGCGCTTTCTGCGCAAGCTGCTCGCACCGGTGCTCAAGCTGTTCTTCAACCCGAACCCGATCGCGGCGGCGCTCAACGCCCAGGTGCGCGTCAACCGCGAGGCGTCGCGACGCGAAGCCGAACGCGAGCGCACGCAGGCGGAATGGAACGCCCTGCACTACACCGTGCTGCAGCGGCTGGTCACCGAGGTATCGCGAGTCAGCCTCGAGATGCAGAGCCTGTCGCTGCGCGTCGAATCGCTCGCCACGCGCGCCGACTTCGCCGAGCGTCGAATCCGCGGGCTCGAGGCGCCGCCGGCGGCACCGCCGATGCCGGCCCGCACCTTCGACACGCCGGCCACTCCGGCTGGTCCGGCACGGCAGCCGTCCGACATCGGCACGGGCACAGGCACTGGCACCAGCGAGGCATCCGAGGGCCGGCGCCGGCGCCGCCGTCGGCGTGGCCGCCGCGGTAACCTCCCCGGCAGCGACGCTGCGGGCGCGGGCGCGCCGACGACCCAGACGTCCGGCGATCTCGCCGACGGCGACGAGGAGGCGTTCGACGACGGACCCGAGAGCGACGGCCCCGAGGCCGACGACTCGACGCGGTCTTCGCTGTCGGCGCCGGCGCCAGGCGCGCCCGAGCCGGCGGCCGAGGCCAGTTTCGCCGACACATCGCCTGGGCCGGCATCGTTTGCGGCCATCGAATCCGAGCCCGAGCCCGAGAAGGCGCTGAGGTTCGAACCGCTTCCGGCGGCCGAGCCGGTACCGGCCGACCCGCCACAGGCCGACCCCGCGCCACCGACTTCCGAACCGTCCGACCGGTGAAGCTCGCCGTCGTCGTGCAGCGCTACGCCGCCGACATCGGCGGCGGGTCCGAGCTGCACGCGCGGTACATCGCCGAACACCTCGCGGCCCATGCCGAGGTGCGCGTCCTGACGACCTGCGCCCGCGACTACGTCACCTGGAAGAACGAGTACCCTGCGGGGGAAACCACCGTCCACGGCATTCCGGTCGAACGATTCGCCGTGGCGCGTGAGCGCGACCCGCGCGACTTCGCACGGCGCTCGTCGCTCGTGTTCGACGAGACGCACGCGGTGGCGGACGAGCTCGCGTGGCTCGACAGTCAGGGGCCGGTGAGCCCGGGGCTGATCGACAGAGTACGACGGGCGTCCGCCGACTCCGACTTCGTGATTCTGTTCAGCCTGCGGTACCACACCGCGTTTCATGGAGCGCGTGCCGCGGCCGCCAAAGCCGTGCTCGTGCCGACCACCGAACGGGATCCCGCGCTCGGCCTCGAGATGTTCGGCCCGGTGCTGCGCGGAGTCCGCGCCATCATGTACAACTCTCCGGAGGAGCGGGCCCTCATCGAGACGCTGCATGGCAACCGGGGAGTGCCGGGCGTCACCGTCGGCGTGGGCTCGCAGATCCCCGAGGAGACCGACCCGTCGCGCGCGGCCGCGGCGTTCGGGCTCGATCGTCCCTACGTCCTCTACGTCGGGCGCATCGACGTCAACAAGGGCTGTGCCGAGCTGTTCGACTACTTCACGCAGTATGCCGGCCGCTCGGATCGTCCGCTCGACCTGGTGCTGATCGGCACGCCGGTGCTGCCGATTCCCGAGCATCCAAGCATCCGCTACCTGGGCTACGTGAGCGATCAGGACAAGTACGACGTCCTGGCCGGCGCCGAAGCGCTGGTGATGCCGTCCTACTTCGAAAGCCTGTCGATGGTGCTGCTCGAGGCGTGGGCCATCGGCGTGCCGGTGCTGGCCAACGGGCGCTGCGACGTGCTCGCCGGCCAATGCCTGCGCAGCAACGGCGGCCTTTTCTATACCAACGGACGCGAGTTCGAAGCCATGCTGGACACCTTGCTCGACAATCCGGCACTGGCCGACGAATTGGGCGAAAATGGACGGGCGTTCTACGAGGCCCACTATGAATGGCCGGTGATCGAGCGCACCTATCTGGACATGTTCGAGCGTCTCGCCGCCGGTGAGCCGGTCGAACGGATGGAGCCGCTCCCGGGATGGCTGGCCGCCCGCGCACGAAC
>DATMDI010000059.1:0-7393 GCA_035557875.1 Vicinamibacterales bacterium | reverse complement strand
TGATCTTGTCGCACGCATGTTCGATCCCCTTGATCTCTTCGACCTTGGCGACGTCGGGCGGGCTCGAGGCCAGCATCTGTTTGAGTAGCCGTGCGCCCTTGCGCAGTTCCTCGGCCAGGTTCACGAAGTCCCTGAAGAACTTCTCTTCGCGGGGAATCAGACTGAATCGTGCCATGTCACCTCGCCTAACCTTCCGATCGTAGCAGATTTAACCGGTCCATTTCGGGCAGGTAACGTCAACGTAACGACGAAATGGCCCGCCGTACGCACGAACGGCGGAGGGGGAGCCTCCGCCGTGCGTGTTCAAGCCCGGATCGAGCGGTTATTTGACGAAGAGCATCTCCCGGTAGGTCGGCAGCGGCCACAGCCCGTGCGGGGTGAGCACCTCGATGGCGTCGCCGACTTCGCGCAGCGTGGCCATCGCGGGCACCACCTGGTCGCGCATGAACGCGGCGTGCGCTTCGGCGCCGCCGCTCTCGTGGTCGAGCAGACCGGCCAGCGCATCCGACTTCGCCTTCAGCTGATCGACCAGCCCCGTGTAGGTGACGAGGAGCTTCTCGGCCTCGGCGCTCGTCGCGCCCACCGCCCGGACCGCGCCGACGCTGAGCGCGATCTGCTTCTGATACTCGAGCGCCGCCGGCAGGATGTAGCGGATGGCCATGAGCACCATCAACTGCCCCTCGATGTTGATGGTCTTGTTGTAGTTCTCCAGGAAGATCTCGTAGCGGGCGTGAATCTCCCGCCGGTTCAGGATCTTGTACTTCTCGAACAGCGCCACGCACTCCGGCGTCACGAGCTGGGGCAGCGCGTCCACCGTGTTGCGCAGGTTGAGCAGTCCGCGCGCCGCGGCCTCGGTCTGCCACTCGGCAGAGTAGCCGTTGCCGTTGAAGACGATCCGCTTGTGCTGCGCGGCCATCTTGGTCAGCAGCGCCTTCACCGCGGACTCGAGCGAGGTGCCCTTGGCGAGTGCCGCCTCGAGCTCGGCGGCAATCGAGTCGAGCGCATCGGCCATCGCCGCGTTGAGCGCGGTGTTCGGGAAGGCGATGTTCTGGCCCGACGACACCGCCCGGAACTCGAACTTGTTGCCGGTGAAGGCGAACGGGCTGGTGCGGTTGCGGTCGCCGGCGTCGCGCGGCAGCTTCGGCAGCACGCTGACCCCGACGTCCATGATGCCGCCCTGCTTCGTCGACTTCGCGGCGCCCTTTTCGAGCTGCTCGAAGATGTCCGTGAGCTGCTCGCCGAGGAACACCGACAGGATCGCCGGCGGGGCCTCGTTGGCGCCGAGCCGGTGATCGTTGCCGGCGCTGGCGATGGTGGCGCGCAACAGCCCCTGCCAGGTATCCACCGCCCGCAACACCGCGGCGCAGAAGACCAGGAACTGCATGTTGTCGTGCGGGGTGTCGCCGGGGCCGAGCAGGTTGTTGCCGAACTCGTCGGACAGCGACCAGTTGTTGTGCTTGCCCGAGCCGTTGACGCCGGCAAACGGCTTTTCGTGCAGCAGGCACGCGAGCCCGTACTTGGGCGCGACCCGCCGCAGCGTTTCCATCGTCATCATCTGGTGGTCGACGGCGACGTTGGCGTTCTCGAACACCGGCGCGATCTCGTACTGGCTCGGTGCCACCTCGTTGTGGCGCGTCTTCACCGGCACGCCCACCTTGTAGAGCTCGAGCTCCACTTCGGCCATGCACGCCTGCACGCGTTCGGGAATGGCGCCGAAGTACTGGTCCTCCAGCTCCTGACCCTTCGGCGGCTTGGCGCCGAAGAGCGTACGGCCGGCGTTGATCAGATCGGGGCGAGCAAAGTAGAAGTTGCGGTCGATCAGGAAGTACTCCTGCTCGGGGCCGCAGGTGGCGAAGACGTGCTCGGCGGTGGAGCCGAACAGCTTCAGCACCCGCACCGCCTGCTTCGACACCGCTTCCATCGAGCGGAGCAAGGGCGTCTTCTTGTCGAGCGCTTCACCAGTCCAGCTCACGAACGCGGTGGGGATGACCAGCGTGACGCTGTTGCCGCTGACGAGCAGCCAGGGATTGCTCGTCGGATCCCACGCCGTGTAGCCGCGGGCTTCGAAGGTGGAGCGCATGCCGCCCGACGGGAAGCTCGAGGCGTCGGGCTCGCCGCGCACCAGTTCCTTGCCGCTGAACTCGGCGATTGCCGTGCCGTCGGCCGCCGGGTTGAGGAACGAGTCGTGCTTCTCGGCGGTGATGCCGGTCATCGGCTGGAACCAGTGCGCGTAGTGCGTGGCGCCCTGCTCGATGGCCCAGTCCTTCAGCGCGACGGCCACCGCGTCGGCAGTGGACGCGTCGAGCGTCTCGCCGCGCGTGACCGTGGCACGCAGCGCGCGGTAGGCGCTCTTCGGCAGCCGTTCGCGCTGCAGCTTGTCGTGGAACACCAGGCTGCCGAACACGTCGGCGGCGCGTACCGCTGGTGAGGTGGAGCGATTGGTCAGCGACCATTCGCGGATGCTCTTGGCCGCTTCGGCCAGTGCTGCAGATCCCATGTGTGTTGCCGATCCTTTCGTGGCCGCGCGACGTGGGTCGCGCAACCGGAGCCCCGCGCCCTCGAACTGAGGACGCGGGGCGATTCAGACATTGAAACCAGCGCTAGCGCACCGGCACGGGCGCGGGCGCCCGGTGCCCCCCGCCTGCGGGCTCGGGCGTGACCGCTTCCATGTCGCCAACGTGCACGTAGGCCTCCTCGCCGTGCATCGTGAGGTCGAGACCGGTCATTTCGTCGGCCGCGGTGGCGCGTAGCGGCATGAACAGGCCGATCAGCTTCAGCAACACGAAGCTGGCGACGCCGCTGTAGACGATCGCGGTGCCCACCGCCACCGCCTGGATGCCGAGCTGCGCCGGGTTGCCGTAGAGCGCGCCGTCGAAGACGCCGTTGATGGCCCGGTCGGCGAACACCCCGGTGAGCAGCGCCCCGACCGTGCCACCCAGGCCATGTGCGGCCACGACGTCGAGCGAGTCGTCGAGCGAGGTCCTGGCCCGGAGTATCAGGCCGAAATAGCTCGGCACCGCGGCGATGGCGCCGAGCAGCATGGCGTTCACCGGGCTCACGAACCCGGCCGCCGGCGTCACCGCCACGAGGCCGACCACGATGGCCGTCGCGCAGCCGACGGCGGAGGGCTTGCCGGTGCGCATCAGGTCGAGCAGCGTCCAGACGACCAGCGTGGCGGCGGGCGCGAACATCGTCGTCACGAACGCCAGGCCGGCGATCGGGCTGGCGGCCACCGCGCTGCCGGCATTGAAGCCGAACCAGCCGAACCAGAGCAGCCCCGCACCGAGGAGCACCGTCGGCACGTTGTGGGGCAACATGGCCGAACTGCCGTAGCCGGTTCGCTTGCCCACGACCATCGCCGCGACGAGCGCCGCCACGCCGGCGTTGACGTGCACGACGGTGCCGCCGGCGAAGTCCCAGGCGCCCATGTCGGCCAAGAAGCCGCCGCCCCACACCCAGTGCGCGAGCGGCGCGTAAACCACCACCGACCACGCACAGATGAACAGCAGGTAGGCCTTGAAGTTCATGCGCTCGACGACCGCGCCCGAGATGAGCGCAGCGGTGATGATGCAGAACGTCGCCTGGAAGGCCATGTAGAGCATGTGCGGGAACGTCAGCGCCACGATGGCGCCCTTCTCCGACAGCCCGACGTTGTTGAGGAAGGCGAACGAGAGGTCGCCAATGAAATTCGAGCCGGGGCTGAGCGCGAGCGAGTACCCGACCAGGGCCCAGAGCACGGCGACGAATCCGAGCGAGATGAAGCTCATCATCATCGTGTTGAGCGCATTCTTCGACCGCACGAGCCCGCCATAGAAAAATGCCAGCGCCGGGGTCATCAGCAGGACCAGCGCCGTGGAAATCAACATCCATGCGGTGTCAGCTTGATTCATCGCAACTCTCCTCGTTCCTTCGCAGCGGCGCCTTGGCGCCAGAGTGAACACGCGTTCCGGCTGTTCCGGACAAAGCTCGCGCCGGACCGGGGCGGACCCGGGCGCGCGACATCGGGCCGAACCGGGGAATTACAGTCTGAGAACCTGGGGCGTCCGGGTCTCTGCGGTCGTGACCATTCGCGTCGTTTCCGGAACCACCGCCGCGAACCGCGTCTCGACGACGGGGCACGCCAGCGGTTCGACCAGCGCCTCCAGCGAGGCGGCTTCGTTCCTGACGCTCTCAGCGACGCAGAGCGTCGCCTCGAGCGCTCCCGCTGTCATCGACGGCGGCGCGGCGAACAGCGACGTCATCAACAACAGCAGCAGCACGAATGCCGGCACGCGGCGGACTGCGCTGGTTCGGACGGTTACGGCGATCATTGAGCAGCGGCGATCCGGGGATCACCGCTGCTCAGCACTATTCAAGATCGACGCCACGCACTCCCGCGGTTTGCCGAATGAAAACCGCCGATCGGCGCCCGCGGACATGCGCGAGATCGCCGCATGATCAACAACGTTGTAGGTCGATGTGCGGTCTGAAACCAAAATGTCTGGATCGTGGAGTGCGACGAGGCGTGCATGGCCGGAGGGCTGGTCTGCCGGGGGCGTGTGCGCCGCCGCGCAGGGTCAAAATTGTCGAGTCGCTGTCAGGTAGAGACAGTTTTGTCGGTGTTTGGATTCCGAGCCGCTTCCGGCTTCAAAGCGTTCGCACGCCGCGGGTTCGGGTGAGCAGAAAGAGGGCGAGCAGTCCGAGGAGGACGCCGTTGATGGTGAGGACCGTCGGCGCCGACGTCTGGTTGGCGATCCAGCCGCCCACGAGGCTGCCGAGCGGCATCCCGCCGCGGAAGGCCACCATGTAGATGCTCATCACCCGGCCGCGCATCTCGTTGGGGGCGTTGAGCTGCACGAGCGACGACAGCATCGAGAACACCATCACCATGCACGCGCCGGCGCCAAAGAGCAGCACGCCGTTCAGCCAGAACAGGCGGGTGGACGCAAAGAGGACGACCACCGTGCCGAAGGCGACCTGCAGGATCAGCAGCGTCCGTCCCATATGGGCAAACCGGCCGAGCCATGCCACGACGAGCGCGCCGGCCACCGCGCCGATGCCCGCGCAGGCCATCAGCTGCGTGTACAGCCGGACGTCGCCGTGCAGCACGTCCTGCGCGAACAGCGGCAGGAACGTCAGCAGCGGGTTGCCCAGGAACGTGGCGGCAAATCCCAGCGCCGCCATGGCGGTGAACTCGGGGTGGGCGCGGACGTAGGCGAAGCCGCCCGCCAGTTCCTGACCGAGCCGCGTGGCCGTGGTCGACGGCGTGTGCCGCACGCGCATCATGAGGATCGCGGCAATCACGGCGAGAAACGACAGCCCGTTCAGCCCGAAGCACGCCACCATGCCGAAGGTGGCGAGCGCGCCTCCGGCCATGAGCGGTCCGATCACCCGCGCGAGGTTGAACTGGATCGAGTTGAAGGCGATGGCGTTCGGCAGGTGCTGCCGGTCCACGAGCGACGGCAGCAGCGACTGGTAGGCGGGCCCGCCAAAGGCTTGAGCCAGGCCGGTGATGGTGGAGAGCACCAGCACGTGCCAGATGCGCACCTGGCCCCAGTAGACCAGGGCCGCCAGCGCGAAGGCAGTGGCCATCTGGATGTACTGCGACATCAGCAGCAGCTGCCGGCGGTCGCGCCGATCGGCCACGACGCCGCCGATGAGCGTGAAGAGCAGGATCGGCAGCTCGCCGAGGAACGAGTCGAGGCCGAGGTAGAAGGCCGACGACGAGCCGGCGAGCGTCAGCACCAGCCAGTTCTGCGACACCTTCTGCATCCAGGTGCCGATGGTCGAGGTGAAGGCGCCGATCCACAGCACGCGGAAGTCGCGATAGGTGAGCGCGGCGCCGATGCGGCGCAACCCGGTGGCAGGCGGGGGCTCGGCAGGCGACGGCTGGGGTGGAACGGGCGGGGCAGCAGCCGGCGTCGAGGACGCGGGGGGAGGAGTCACGAAATTTCAATGGTAGCGGATTGCAGCTCTTGATCTTCGTCGCGATTTTCGCTATATATTCGCCAACACAAAAAGGCGAACATATGGCGAATATTGCGCTGGCCGTTCTCGAATCCGCGCTCCGGGATCGCAAGCTCGATCGCACGTTGACGACGGCGCTGCCCCCGCTCGAGCAGGGCGACGATGCCTGCGCGCCCACGGGGGTGGCCGCCATCGACGCGTGCCTGCGCAACGGCATGCCGCGGGGCCAGCTGTCGGAGGTGGCTGGGCCGCGTTCGTCGGGCCGCACGACGCTGCTGCTGCAGATGATGGCGGCCGCCACGCGCCGGGGCGAGCTCGCCGCGTTCGTGGACACCTTCGATCGGCTCGACGTGGCCTCGGCCGAGGCGGCTGGCGTCGATTTCGGCCGGCTGCTGTGGGTTCGCGGCCAGTCCGTGAGCGCGGCCAGCGGCGCGCCGGTCGAATGGGCCGTCGATCGCGCGCTCAAGGCGCTCAACCTCGTGCTGCAGGCGGGCGGCTTCGGCCTGGTGGCCATCGATCTCGCCGACGTGCCCGGTACGGCGCTGCGTCGCCTCCCCATCACGACATGGCTTCGGGTGCAGCGTACCGTGGAAGGCCGCGACACCGCCTGCGTGCTCGTCACGGCGGAACCGCTGGCGCGCAGTGCCGGCGGCATCACGCTGACCCTGACTGGCCACACCCTCTGGACCGGCTCGCGCGAGCGGCCGCGGGTGGCGGGCGCCGACATGCACCTGCGCGTGGTATCGCCGCGCCGCCGGGTTGGAGGCGAGGTGACGGTGATGGCCCGAGCCGTCGACGAAGGGCTGACGGATGTGGCAGTGGGTCTTCCGCCTTCGCCAAAGGCTACGGCGGACCACCGTAGCTTTAGCGTAGGTGGTTAGACCCGCCCCTTCTTCATCTCTCACAACCATGACTGGTGCGCTCTACGCGGCGGCGGGCAGCGATCCGGATCGGCTCGTCGAGGTGGCGCGTGAGTTCTCGCCCCGGATCGAGGTGTGCGGGCCGCGCGAGATCACGCTCGACCTGAGCGGACTGGCGCGCCTCTTCGGCGACGCGCGCGCCATTGCCGGCGAGCTGCGGCGCACGGCCGCCGACCGCGGGCTGCAGGTGCGCATCGCGATTGCGGGCACGCGCACCGCGGCGCGGCTCCTCGTCCGCCATCGCGCCGGGATCACGATCGTCGAGCCCGGCGACGAGGCGAGCGCGCTGGCCCCGCTCCCGCACGACCTGCTGACCGGTCTCACCAGTGGCCCGCCTGAAGTCCGTAGCCGCGGGTCTTTAGACCCGCCTCAGGGAACGGCACTTTCCAGTGGGGCCGGGTCTTCAGGCCCGGCCGAAGCGGCCGAACTCGCCGCCGCGTTCCGCCGCTGGGGCTTGCGCACGCTCGGCGAGGTGGCGGCCCTGCCGCCCGGCGACGTGGCCGCGCGCCTTGGTCAGACTGGCGTGC
>DATMDI010000058.1:0-7569 GCA_035557875.1 Vicinamibacterales bacterium | reverse complement strand
CAGCGTCCCGGCGACAACAAGTACTCGATGACGATCTTCGCCCGTAACCCCGACACCGGGAAGGCGGCGTGGGCCTACCAGAAGACGCCGCACGACGCGTGGGATTACGACGGCATCAACGAGAACGTGCTCGCCGACCTCAACATCGGCGGCACGACCCGCAAGGTGCTCGTGAACTTCGACCGCAACGGCTTCGCCTACGTGCTCGACCGCAAGACGGGCGAACTGCTCAAAGCCGACCCCTTCGTGTTCACCAACTGGGCGAAGAGCATCGACCTCAAGACCGGCAAGCCGGTCGAGGACCCGGAGAAGCGCACGTCGGCGACCAAGAACACCAAGGACATCTGCCCCTCGGCGATGGGCGGCAAGAACCAGCAGCCGGTGTCGTTCTCGCCGCGCACCGGTCTCTTCTACGTGCCGTCGAACAACCTGTGCATGGACTACGAGGGCGTGGAAGTGAAGTACCAGGCCGGCCAGCCCTACGTGGGCGCGATCGTGGTGAGCAAGGCGGGTCCCGGCGGCCACCGCGGCGAGTTCCTCGCGTGGGATCCGGTCGCCGGCAAGAAGGTGTGGGGCATCAAGGAGCCGCTGTCGGCCTGGGGCGGCGCGCTGGCGACCGCCGGCGACGTCGTCTTCTACGGCACGATGGAAGGCTGGCTCAAGGCGGTGAACGCCAAGACCGGCGACGTGCTGTTCAAGTTCAAGACGCCGTCGGGCATCATCGGCAACCCGATGACCTATGTGGGACCGGACGGCAAGCAGTACGTCGCGATCCTCTCGGGTATCGGCGGCTGGTCGGGCATCGGCGTGGCCGCCGACATGAGCCTCGAAGACGAAAGCGCCGGTCTCGGCGCGATCGGCGCCTTCAAGGATCTGGCCCAGTTCAGCAACCAGGGTGGCGTGCTGACGGTGTTCTCACTGCCCTAGCCACGTGCCTCGGCTCGGGTCACTCGCGTTCGTCTTCTTTCTCGTCTGCCCGGCCCTCGCGGCCGGGCAGGCGCCAGTACGTGGGCCCGGGTCTTCCGCCTCCGCCAAGGCTACGGCGGACAAGTCAGACCCGGGCAAACAATTCCGTGTCTGCGCCGATCCCAACAACCTGCCGTTCTCGAACCAGCAGATGCAGGGGCTCGAGAACCGCATCGCCTCGCTGCTCGCCAAGGACTTCGGAGTGGCGGCGCCGACCTACGTGTGGTGGGGACAGCGGCAGGGGTTCATCCGCAACACGATGAACGCGACGCTCGAGGAAGGGCGCTGCGACATCGTCATGGGCGTGCCGGTCGGCTACGACCTGGTCCGCCCGACGGCGCCGTACTACCGCTCCACCTACGTGTTCATCTACCCGCACGGGCGCACGCCGATCACGTCGCTCGACGATCCCGTGCTCAAGAAGCTGAAGATCGGCGTGCACCTCCTGGGCAACGACTACGAGAACCCGCCGCCGGTGCACGAGCTCGGCAAGCGGCACATCGTCGACAACGTGGTCGGCTTCAACACCTTCTACTCGGCGGAGAATCCGCCGAGCGCGATCGTGGATGCGGTGGCCGCGGGAAAAATCGACGTGGCGATCGTGTGGGGGCCGGTGGGCGGTTACTACGCGGCACGGCAGAAGACGCCGCTGCAGGTCACGCCGATTCCGTCCAAGCCAGGCGATCTGCCGTTCGCGTTCGACATCGCGATGGGCGTCAAGAAGGGCAACGACGCGCTGCACGCGCGGGTGCAGCAGGCCCTGACGCAGCACAAAGTCGAAATCGAGCAGATCCTGAAAGAGTTCAACGTTCCACTTCTCGAACGAAAGGCGAGCACCGCACGATGAGGATCCTGGGCACCGTGGCAGTCTGTTTCGTGGGCGTCGTCATCTGGTCCGCGTCGTACGCGCCGGTACGAGCCGAACCGCGGGCCGCGCAGGCGGCACCCGCCGCCGACCTCTACGCGGACGTCTATAACGGCTGGAAGTGGTGGCACGTGTACTGTTACCGCTGCCACGGCACCGACGCGGTGGGCACGACCAATGCGCCGAGCTTGATCGATACCAACGAGAAGCTGTCGCGGGCGGCCTTCATCAAAGTCGTCCGCGAAGGCGTCAAGGACAAGGGCATGGCCGCGTGGGACAAGCTGCTCGACGCCAAGCAGATGGGCCAGCTTTACGTCTACGTGCGCGCGCGCGCCGACAAGGTGCTGCCACCGGGACGCCCGGACGAGGTCGGCCCGAACAAGGGCAAGTGGGAGCCCGCCGACTGGACACCCAAGTAGCTTCTTGCCTCTTGCCTCTTGCCTCTTGCCTTTAGCCAGAGGCGCCAGTACGTGGGGGACGGCTTTAGCCGGCCCTGGGCCGCCTGAAGGCGGCCCCTACGACGGCGGCCCCCACGCCTCAGTAATGCCGTAGCGCGACGAGCGGATCCATCCGGGCCGCGCGCCGCGCCGGCACATAGGCCGCCGCGAGGCCGACGAGCGCCGTGAACGCGGCAATCGTCGCCATCGCCAGCGGGTCGACCTCCGGCTGATAGAGCTGGATATTGGCGACGCCCGACGTCCGGACCGGCGCCACCCGCATCGCCAGCACGGCGACCAGCCACAGGGCCAGACCGACGGCCGTGCCGACGCCGACGAGCGCCGTTACTTCGCGCGCCACCGACCACACCACCTGCTGGCTGCCGGCGCCGAGCGCTATGCGGATGCCGATCTCGCGCGACCGCCGCGCGACGGCAAAGGCGATGACGGCATAGAGGCCGATTCCGGCGAGCGTCAGCCCCAGCACACCGAGGCCGGTGAAGAACGCGGCCATGCCCTGGCCCACCTGCAGCGAGTCCTCCAGGAGCTGCCTCATCGTCTTGGCCGTCAGCACCGGCAGGCGCTCGTTCACCCGCCGCATCTCGACCTGCATCGCGCGGACGAGCGGTGCCTCGCCGAGCGCGGTGCGCGCGACGACCGTCGTCGGCATCACGTTCCACTGCTCGATGGGCCGGTAGAACAGGTAGGGCACCGGATCGACGATGTCGCCCAGATCGTTCGTCCACGTGTCGCGGGCCACGCCGACGATCGTCATCCACTGACCCTCGCCCGGCTCGACGCGGAAGCGCCGTCCGATGGCGTTGGCCGTCCCGAAGTAGCGGCGCGCCATCCCCTCGTTGACGACGGCGGCTCGAGCCCCGCCCTCGCGATCGCGCTCGTCGAGCGCGCGGCCATACAGAATCGGGATCTGGAGCGTCTCGAAGAAGCCGGGCCCGGCCCAGAGGCTGGCGGCTTCCGCGTTCTGCGTCGACCCGTCCGCCGCGCCGTCGATCGCGATCCGCAAGCCGTTGACGTCCATCGGGAGACCGCGCGTGAGCACGGCGGCCTGCACGCCCGGAATCGCCCTCACTCGCGTCAGCAGCTGCTCGAACAGACGGGGCTGGTCGGCCGGCGTGTTCACCACGTAGCGTGCGTCGGTCTGGAGCATCGCCACGCCGTCCACCGCATACCCCACCCGCTGCGCCCGGCCGGCGGCCACCATCTGCAGCGCCAGCCCGGTTGCGGCCAACAGGAACACCGACACGGCGACCTGGAAGACGACGAGCGAGTTCTTCAGGCTGAACCAGCGCCGCCCGGACGCGCGGACCTCGCCGTCATCCCGCAGCGTCTGCCACAACTCGATCCGCGTGGAGTGCAGCGCCGGCGCCAGCCCGAAGAGGATTCCGGTCACCAACGAAAGCGCCAGCGCGAACCCGAGCACGCGCAAGTCGAGGCTGAAATCCACGACCACCGGCAGGTCCAGCGTGCTCAGCCACCGCATCGTCCACCACGCCAGCACGCAGCCGGCGGCGCCGCCCGCCAGCGCCAGCAGCACGCTTTCGGTCAGAAGATGACGCACGAGCTGCGCACGCGTGGCGCCGACGGCCAGCCGCACGGACACCTCCTTCACCCTGGCGGCGCCGCGCACGAGCAGCAGCGTGGCCAGGTTGCTGCAAGCGATGGCGAGCACGAGCCCGACGATCGCCAGGAGCGCCGTGGCGAATCCGGCGAGGATGACGTCCAACTGCGGGTGAATCCGCACATCCCGCCAGGCGAACACGCTGATGCCCGCCTTCAGGTCTTCCTTGGGGAACTCGCGCGCGAGGCGGGAGCCCAGCGTGGTCATCGCCGCCTGCGCCTGCGCCACGGTGACACCGGGCCGCAGGCGCGCCTTGACCATGAACGCCGGCTCGGAGATACCGCGCTCGAACACCCGCGGCGGCACCGCGTTCAGCGTGACGAGGGTCCTGAGCGGCATCCAGAAGTCGGCGTGGGCGCCGACGTTCATCGACGCCGCGTGATTCGCGGGACCGACGCCCACGACCGTCACCGGGACACCATCGATCCGGATGATGCGGCCGATGACGGCGGGGTCGGACGCAAACCGCGTCGCCCACGCCCGGTAGCCGAGAACGACCACGGGAGGCGCGTTCGTGGCGTCCTCCGCTTCGGTGAACCAGCGTCCGAGCGCGGGTCGCAGTCCTAGCGTCGTGAGGTACCCGGCCGACGTGTTCTCGGCGATCGCCTGGCGGGGAGGGCCGCCGTCGGCGTAGGTGACCGGGTGGGGAATAAAGGTGACGGCGCTACTCGCAAAGATGTCGGTGTACGCCGCCATGTCGAGATACGCCGCGTACGAGCTGCCCGTCGGGGCACCGCCGGGCGCGTTCTGGTAGATGTCCACCAGGGTGTCGGGCCTCACGACGGCCTGCGGCCGGAAGAGCACCGCGTTGATCACGCTGAAGATCGCGGCGTTCACGCCGATGCCGAGCCCGAGGATGGCGATCGCCGCCAGGGTGAAGCGCCAGTCACGCCTCAACCGCCGCGCGGCCTGCCGCGTGTCGCGCACGAGGTGCTCGACGAGCGCCGTGCCTCGGCTGTCGCGGCTCTCCTCCTTCACCACTTCGACGCCGCCAAACGATCGGCGAGCCTGCAGGCGCGCGTGATGCGGGTCGATTCCGGCAGCCACGAGCCGTTCGGTTTCGCGATCGAGGTGAAACTGCACCTCCTCGCCGAGATCGGCCTCGCGCCGGCCGCGAAAGACTACCGAACGGAGCTTGGCGATGACGATGTGCCAGCCGCGCACAGGCCTAGGTCCGCTGCAGCACGAGATTGACGCCAGCCGAGAGCCGCTCCCACTTCGAGACCTCGCTCGTGAGCTGCGTGCGGCCGGCCCGCGTGAGGGCATAGAACCGGGCCCGCCGATTGTTGTCCGACGCGCCCCACTCCGCGGTGATCCAGCCCTGATGCTCCAGGCGGTGGAGCGCCGGGTACAACGACCCCTGCTGCACGCGGAGCATGTCGTCGGAGATCTGCTGAATCCGCTGGGCAATCGCCCAGCCATGGAGCGGTTCGAGCGCGATGGTGCGCATGATCAGCAGGTCCAGCGTGCCCTGCAGCAGGTCGGTCTGGTCGCTCACGAGTGTCCTCTTGTAGATTGCCAAGGGGAGATACGGAACGGCCCGGCGCCAGGTTCACACGCCTTCGCCTTGGGCTTCACGCAGAGCTGACCATCAGGACCTCGGAGTGAGCGCCCGGCGGACGGTCCAACCTTGGTAGGATCGTTCGGATGTCAACTACCCTCCGTGCCCTGAGGCACACCCTTCTTGGCGGCCTCGCAGCGGCGCTCTTCGCAGTCACCGCCAGCGGGCAGGCCGGGCCGGCCAGCGAAGCCAACCATTTCATCGAGACGCCCAAGAGCTGGGCGCACCCCAAGACGCCCTGGGGCGATCCCGATCTGACCGGAATGTGGCCGATATCGTTTGTTGGTACCGTCCCGCTGGAGCGCTGCCGCGGCGGCGGCCGCCCGGGCGGCCCCCCGCCTCCACCGTGCGACACCAGCAAGGCCTTTTTCACCGACGCGGAATACCAGCAACGGCTGGCGGCGGCATCCGGGCGTGGTGACGCACATGCGGCGGCCATCGCGGAGGGCAACTTCGGCCGGGCGCTCCAGTCTGGCGTAACCGACCCGACCACCGTGCAGCGGCAGACCTCGCTCATCGTCGATCCGCCGGACGGCCGGCTGCCTGAGATGACGGCAGAGGGCAAGCGCCTGTCCGCGCTGATGAAGAGCAGCTGGGCGCTCCCTGGCGAGACCCAGACCTGGGATCACTGGGAGGACTTCGACTCGTGGGACCGCTGCATCACGCGCGGCATGCCGTCGTCGATGATGCCCTACCGCTACAACAACGGCGTACGCATCATGCAGACGCCCGGCTACGTCATCCTGGACCTCGAGATGGTGCACGAGACGCGCATCGTGCCGGTGGACGGGCGCCCGGCGCTGGGTAAAGCCTTCAAGCACTACATGGGCGAATCGCGCGGCCACTGGGAAGGCAACACGCTGGTGGTCGTGACGACCAACTACCATCCCGGGCCGTCGGCCACCAACATCGGCGTCGCCGGCTCGCCGCAAGGCAACCGCATGCCGGTGAGCGAGCAGATGAAGACGACCGAGCGCTTCACCCGCCTCAACGACGAGATGATGCTCTACGAGATCAAGACCGAGGACCCGACCATTCTCACCCGCTCGTGGACGGCGCGGTATCCGCTCAAGAACGACCTTACCTACGAGTGGTGGGAATATGCCTGCCATGAGGGGAACCGCACCATCGGCGACTACATCCGCACGTCGCGCGCCGAGCGCGCGGCGCAGGCGAAGGAGAGCAAGTAGGTGCGGACGACGCAGGTCAAAGTCGCAGTCATCCTGACCGCCACGCTCGTCGCCGGAGCCGTGGCGCGCATGCCGGCCGCGGTGTCCGACCCGGTCACCACCGACGCCGGCAAGCTCTCGGGCGTGACGCTCCCCTCGGGCGTCCGCGCCTTCAAGGGCGTTCCCTTTGGCGCGCCGCCGGTCGGCGATCTGCGCTGGAAGGAGCCGCAGCCGGTGGTCAAGTGGGACGGCGTGCGCAAGGCCGAGACCTTTGGCAACGTCTGCGTGCAGCCGAAGCAGCCCACCCGGGTGCCGAACAACGTCACGACGGACCTGCCGGACTCGCCCGCCATCAGCGAGGACTGCCTCTATCTCAACGTCTGGACCTCGGCGCCGCGCGCCGGTGCGCGCCAGCCGGTGATGGTGTGGATCTTCGGCGGCGCGTATGCCGAGGGCGGCGGGTCGAGCCCGCACAACGACGGCGAGGCGCTCGCGAAGAAGGGCGTCGTGATGGTCAGCTTCAACTACCGTCTCGGCGCGTTCGGCTTCTTCTCGCATCCCGAGCTGACGAAGGAGTCGGGCCACAACGCCTCCGGCAACCAGGCGCTGGCCGACAGCATCGCGGTGCTGCGCTGGGTGAAGACGAACATCGCGGCCTTTGGCGGCGACCCGAACAACGTGACGATCTTCGGTGAGTCGGCCGGTGCGGCCATGGTGGGCGGCCTGGCCGGATCGCCGGTGGCGAAGGGGCTGTTCCACCGCGCGATCAGCGAGAGCGGCGCGTGGATGGGGCTGGGCATGGGGCCGATGCTGCCGCGGGCGCGCGCCGAACAGTCGGCGGTGATCGTGCCCGGCGGGCGCGGGCGCGGCCGTGGGGACGGCCCGCCCGCAGGTCCGCCGCCGCCGGCACCACCCCTGCCGCCGCTCGCGGA
>DATMDI010000057.1:0-4071 GCA_035557875.1 Vicinamibacterales bacterium | reverse complement strand
TATCGTGGCGACCGCCTTCTCCCTCGACGCGGTGATGTCGCTGTTGCTGGCGGTCGGGGTGATGATGGCGGCCTTCTGGAGCCGCGTCTTCGCCTTGCGGGTGCAGGATCGCGTCATCCGGCTGGAGATGCGGCTCCGGCTGTTGAAGGTGGCGCCCGCGGTTGCGCCGCGGCTCGGCGAGTTCACCATCAATCAGCTGTGCAGCCTGCGATTCGCCAGCGACGCGGAACTGCCGGCGCTGGCCGAGCGAGTGCTGGCCGAACGCCTCGACGACCGCAAGGCGATCAAGCGCATGATCAAGGACTGGGAGGCGGATCTGCTCCGCGCGTAGGTATGCGCCACTTCTTCCACGCTGCTCTGGTTGCGATCGCGCTGATTGCGGGTCTGTCGTCGCCCGCCGTCGCGCAGTGGCTCACGTACCCGACGGCTGGCGTGCCGCGCACGGCCACCGGCGCGGTGAATGTGAACGCCCCGACGCCGCGCACGGCCGACGGCAAACCTGATCTTTCCGGCATCTGGCTGGCGGCCAACCACCTGCCATGTCCACCGCTGCTACGCGACGGCAACGACTGCATCGAGAAGACCCCGCTCTCGGCGTGGGCCTACCGCATCGACGCGGGGATCAAAGAGCCGTTGCCTCTCCAGCCGTGGGCCGCCGCCCTGCGCCAGGAACGCTCCGACGCCAATTCCGCCGACGATCCGCACGCCCAGTGCCTGCCGTCGAACCCGCCGCGCGCCTACACGCTGCCCCACTATCAGAAGATCATTCAGCAGCCCACGTTCCTGGCGCTGCTCACCGAGTTCAACGCCAGCTTCCGGCAGATCTTCACCGACGGCCGGCCGCTGCTCGTGGATCCGCAGCCGTCGTGGCACGGCTATTCGACCGGCCGGTGGGAAGGCGACACCCTGGTGGTCGAGAGCAACGGGTTCCGCGACCGGTTGTGGCTCGACATGTCGGGAACACCGCTGACCGACGCCGTGAAGATCACCGAGCGCCTGACGCGGCCGAACTACGGCACCTTGAAGATCGCCTTCACGGTGGACGACCCGAAGGCCTATACCCGTCCTTGGACGGTCGAGCTCGAACAGGCGATCGTCGTGGACACCGACCTCATCGAGGAAATCTGTCTCGAAGGGCTGAAGCCCATGCACCTGCCCCCCAAGTAGGCCGCCCGCCCGCCCGCGCTGCCTCGACCTCCACGAAACCAGCGTCAACTGGCCCCCGTGTGTGCGCATCGGCCCCGCCATGACGTTAGTCATGGTGGAGGCAGCTATGTGGAACTGGAAAGTCGGCACCCTCAGCCTGTGCACCCTCGCCCTCGTTGGTTCTCTGGCGCCTCCGGCCTTCGCGCAAGACGGCGGCGCCGGGTCGCTGCGCTCGATCCGCCGCATCTACGTGGACAAGATGGACAACGATCTCGACCAGTACATCCGGGCCGAGATCCAGAAGAAGTTCGCGGGCAGCATCACCGTGGTGCTCAAGCCCGAAGCCGCCGACGCGATTCTCGCCGGCGTCAGCGAGCATCAGAACGGGACGCGCGCGGCGGTCACCGGCCGGTATTTCGGCCTGCACGACACCGCGACGGGCTCGGTCTCGCTGCTCGACAAGACCGGCACGACGGTGCTGTGGTCCAGTGAGGCCGGCGACCGGAGCATCCTCTTCGGCTCGATGAAGCGCGGCGGCCCACGGAAGGTGGCGGATCGCCTGATCACCAATCTCAAGAAGGCGATGGACTAGCGGCCTGCCGCCGCCAGCTTGCGCGCCGACCGTGCCATGGCCGACATCTTCATCAGCTACGCACGCGCCGATCGACCGCGCATCGCACGGCTGGCCCAGGCCCTCGAACACGACGGCTGGTCGGTGTGGTGGGACCGCGAGATTCCACCCGGGCGATCGTTCGACGAGGTGATCGAGGAGGCCCTGGCGCAGGCGCGCTGCGTCATCGTGGTCTGGTCGGAGGCGTCGGTCCGCTCGGAATGGGTGAAGACCGAAGCCGCCGAGGCCGCCGGGCGCCACGTCCTCGTGCCGATTCTGGCCGACGGCGCGCGCATACCGCTCGAGTTCCGCCGCATTCAGGCCGCCGTGTTCGACCGGTGGGACGACCCGCACGCCAACCAGGGCTGGTCGCAGCTTCACGACGCCGTGGCCGCACTCGTCGGCGCCACCGGACGGCCCGTCCCGCCGTCTCGCGCGCCGCGGCCGCGGCGCGTACGCGCGGCTGTTCCTGCCTGGGCGATGGCCGCCATCGCGGGCGCGTCAGGCGTCGCGCTGCTGGCGGTCGCGGCCTTGGTGCTCTGGCGGCCGTCGCCGTCCAGCCCGCGTGAACCCATCAAGCAGGCAGCGGCGCTCGTGCCGTTGGCTCCCATCGCGGCCCGTGAACCGCCCGCAGGAACCGAGGCCCCAGCCGGTGCAAGCCTCCCAGCAACGGCGCCGGCCCCCCGTGCGGCGGTGGTCGCACGCCGCTTGCCGCTGGAGGTGCCACGTGCGACGGCGGAGCGGCCGCCGGGCGCGCGGACTGTCGAGACCCGGCCCTCGCCCCGCGTTGCGCCGATCTCCCCGCCGCCGTCGCCGATCGAGCCGCCGGCTGCCGCCCCCGCCGCCGCAGACCGCGTCCGGGCGGAGCCGCCCGAGGCCGACGCGGCCGCGTTCGAGGTGGCGTTGCTCTACGGGGTGTTCCGCGATCAGGCGGGCCGTCTGAGCGTATCGTCCGACGGCCTGCACTTCCAGGACCATGGCGGCCGCGCCACCTTCGAACTGTCGTGCGCGGCGTTGCGCCGCGTCAGCATCGCCACGATGATTGCCGACCGCGAGCAGCGGCTGGTCGAGCTCAGCACGACCGGCCAGGCTTACCGGCTGCGCGCCGCCGACACCAGCGCGCGCGATCGACTCCGTTCCGCCATCGGGCGGAGCTGCGGCCGCTCCTAGACAACAGGCCACTGGGAACCCGCGGTACGCTACCCTCGGCGGAGCGGAGGAACGCATGAGGACATGGGGAGCGGCCGGTCTTGCCGCCGCGGCGCTGCTGGTACCAGCGGCCGCGAACGCCGGCGCGGTTTACGGATCGATCTTCCTCAACGGCGCCGGGCTGAAGGGCGCGGCGATCACGATTGCCTGCGGCAGCGAGAAGGTCACGGGCGCGACACTCGACGACGGCTCTTACCGGGTCACCACGCCGGAAGGCCGCTGCACCTTCACCGTCGCCGGCTCCTTCGGCACCGCCAGCGCCGAGGTGACCTCGGCGTCGAGCGCCACGCGCTATTCGTTCGAAGTGGTGAAGGGCGCGAGCGGCTACGAGCTGCGGCGGCAATAGACGATGGCCGACTCCGAGAAGAAGGGCCACCGCCACTGGATCGAGATCTCCCAGGTCGTCGCGATGCCGCTCGTGACGCTCGTCGTCGGTTACGTGCTCAACTCGTCGATCAGCAGCAGCCAGACCCGCGACAGCAACCTGCGCCTCTACGCCGACATGATGGGCCGTCGCGAAGAGGCCGACTCGGCGCTGCGCAAGGACATGTTCCGCTCGATTCTCGACACCTTCGTGGCGAAAACCGCGGGCGGCAAGGTCGACCCCGAGGCGGAGGTGCTGAACCTCGAGCTGCTGGCCTACAACTTCCACGAGTCGCTCGACCTCGGTCCGCTGTTCAAGCATGTGCAGCGGCAGCTGCAGGCCCGTGTCAAGGACGCGGGAGAGGAGCCGAAGGACCGGAGCCTGCTGTGGCGGCTCGAGCGCGTTGCCGAGGAGGTGAAGGAGCGGCAGCTCGCGGCCATCTCCGAGAGCGGAAAAGTGGAGCGCGGCGAGCTCGACGTCACCAAGTCCGGCGCCGGCGCCTGGTCGCTCGGCAGGTCCCTCATCGAACTGAAGCCCGGCGCGCAGCGGGGCGGCGCCACGCTCTGCCTGTCGTTTGCGTCCAGGGATTTCGCCTCGGCGGCCACCGAGCCGGTGAGCCACTACCGGCAGTTCCGCATCGAGTTCCTCGACTTCGCCGCCGACCGCCGCGAGGTCGAACTGGCGCTTGCGGTCTCCAGGCCGCTCGCGCGCGAACAGTGCGAACAGCTGCAGGAGTCGGGGG
>DATMDI010000056.1:0-5566 GCA_035557875.1 Vicinamibacterales bacterium | reverse complement strand
ATCGGCCCATGGACGATCACTGCGGTGGCCCGCAATCCGCGGTTCAACTACAACCCCGATCTCTTCTGGGACGCCGACCCGGCGCACGCCAAGGCGAAGATCCCGCCGGGCCCGAACAGTCCGGTCGGCGCGGTGTGGATCGACATCAGCAAGCCGCACTACGGCATCCACGGTACGCCCGAGCCGTCGGCGGTGGGGCACACGGCGTCGCACGGTTGCGTGAGGCTCACCAACTGGGATGCGCTGCGTCTGGCCGCGATGGTGGGCAAGGGTACGCCGGTGGAGTTCGTCGAATGACGCGCCGGCGCGGCCGTCCTCCGGTGCTGTGGCTCGCGGTTGCGGCCGGTGGCGGCTTCCTCGCCGGGCTGGCGGCAATGTCCGCCTCGTCCCGCCTGATCAGCGTGCGCGACCCGCTTGTGGTCGAGCCCCGTTCGGAGGCTCATACGGAGGCAATCGTTCCGGCTCAGGTGCCGCCGGGGCCGCCCGTCATTTCGGCGAATCCGATCGAGGACCTGCGCAAGCGCCATCTGCAGTTGCCGGTTGAGGGGCTGAAGCGCGAGGAGCTGCAGGACGGCTTCAACGAGACGCGGGGGAGCGATCGACGCCACGAGGCGCTCGACATCTTGGCGCCGCGCGACACGCCGGTCCTCGCGGTCGACGACGGCACCATCGCCAAGTTGTTCCTGAGCAAGGCGGGTGGGATCACGATCTATCAGTTCGACCCGACGACCACCTACGCCTACTACTACGCGCACTTGTCGCGGTACGCGGAGGGGCTTCAGGAACGCGCCGCCGTGGCGCGCGGCCAGGTTATCGGCTATGTGGGGACGACCGGCAATGCTCCGCCGGAGACACCGCACCTGCACTTCGCCGTCTTCCTGCTGACCGATCAGAAACGCTGGTGGCAGGGGACCGCCATCGATCCCTACCCGCTCCTCAGGTAGCGGGACAGGCCGCTAGCCGGTCGCGATCGGCCCGCGCCGCGCCAGGATGTCGGCCTTGCGGATCAGGATCAGGTGGTGGGGACACTTCTTCTGGTCGTGGTACAGCCGCTCGCAGTCGTCGCAGCGCACGCACTCGCTCTTGATGATCTTCGGCCCCTCGATGGCCCCCCACTCGCAGGCTTTCTGGCAGATGCGGCAGGTGTTGCACTCCGACCAGCGCTTGATGCGGAAGACGGTCAGATTCGACAGCACGCCGAGGAAGGCACCAAGCGGGCACAGAAAGCGGCAATAGAGATTGCGCACCAGGATCGACGCGATAAGCAGCGTGCCCAGCATCGCCAGCAGCACGGGCGTGCGCAGGTGCAGTCCGAACATCCAGAACGGCTCGACGTAGGGATAGATCAGCGGATCGCGCGTGGCGATGAAGTAGGCGAGCGCGCCGCCGAGAATTCCGTACTTGATCCACGAGGCCCGCCGCTCGAGCGCCCGCGGCACGTTCCACTTCCAGCGGTCCGGCACCACGGCGTCCACCAGCTGCGTGAGCGCGCCGAAGGCGCAGATGCGGCCGCAGTAGACGCGGCCCCAGAGAATCGTCGAGACCACGGTGACGATCGCGAGCAGGTACCACGCCAGGTTGGGCCGGAAAATCGGCAGGTTGCCGCCGAGCAGGCCGAACACGTTGACGATCGAGATCAGCAGGCTCTTCCAGACGCCCAGGAATGCCACCGCCACGACGAGCGTGACGTATTTGAGCGGCTTGCTCTTGCGGAAGAAGCTGACGAATGCGAGCACGAGGAAAGCGCTCACCAGGCCGAGGTCGAGGGCCTGGGCGCGGAGGTCGTCGGCCCAGGTGGGTACGTCCTCTTCTTCGTCGGGGAAGTCCCACCCGCCGGCCGGCGGCTGCGCGTTGTAGAGGGCGGGACCACCCTGATAGGCATCGACAGAGGCGGCGAACGTGGCGCCGGAGAACGCGAGACAGGCGGCGAACAGCACGCGCAGGAGGCGCGCGCGGGCGGTCACGGTTTGGCGGCCGCTGGTGGCGTGAGCAGCGTCCGGGCCACGCGTCTGGCGGCGTTGCGAATCGAGCGGACCGCGCTCGACATCGTGATCGTGGCCCGCGACACCGCGTCGATGTCCTCGCCCAGCTTGAACGGGTCGCGGACGTCCTTGTTGCGGAACTGCGCCGCAAACTGCGGCATGTCGATCGAGAAGTTGCCGTAGGGCTCGCGGTGATCGCCGATGACGATGCCGCTGATCACGCCCTTCAGGTCGAGCCCGACCAGCATGACGATCGGACCGCCGTAGCCGCGCTCGAGCGGCACCACCTCGGTGGTCCAGAAGGCGTAACCGAGCACCGACCGCGCGCCGCGCGCGTCGGCGGCGTAGGCCGTGAAGTGGAGGGGCTCTCCCTCCTTGGGCGAAAACGTCGTGGCTGCCGGGAAAAGCCGTTTCAGCTTGTCGAGCACCGATGGTTCGATGCCGGCCTGTCCCACCGCCAGACCACCGCTGCCGAGGAGCAGGGCGGCTACTATCACCAGCCGTTTCAGGGTCGTCTCCCTTGGAAGCCGAATTATAGGTGATAGTAGACGCATGAGGCTTTCGACGATTCTGTCCGCCTTGAGCGCCGCCGCCGTTCTTGTCTGTGCCCCCGCGATCGGGCTGGCGCAAACCGCCGATCCGCCCAACCCGCTCACCAAGGTCAAGGCGATGAAATGCCGCTTTCCCGTGGCTGTCTCGGGCACGTGGAAGAACGGCGAGGCGGTGGCCACGCCGCGGACGCAGGAACTGTTGTTATCAATCGCTGATATCGATGTCGGCGACGGCACCGCCGAAGTGACCGGCACCGCCGGCAAGGCGTTCGTGAGCGCAGTGCTCTCGGGCTGGAGTCTCTACTTCGTCGACAACGCGGTAGGCCAGCTGAACGTGACCACCGTCTTCGCGCAAGAGACGGCGCCTGGGAAGCTTAAGGCCGTGCACTCGCGCCATGGCTACCTGCAGATGCAGGTCGGCCGCTTCATTTCCGAGCCGTCGGTGTCCCAGAACTACGGCGAGTGCGAAATCGCGTCCTAGGGCTGGGCTTGGGGAGGGCCTCGTAGGGCCGGGCTCAGCCCCGCCAAGGCGTCCCGTGAGCCCGCGTCTTTAGCCCCGGGAACCCCCTCTGCTACGATCGATCTGTGATTAGGGCCGCCTCATCGGGCCGCGCGATTCTGGCCCTCGCCGCTGTGCTGTTCGCGGGCACCCTGGCCGCGTCGCTTCAAGCCGCGCCCGCCGCGCCGGGGGCGCCGGCCGCGCAGGCCGAGGGCGACCGGGGCGAGCGGCTCATGAACGCCAGCTGTCAGGGCTGTCACGAGCTGCGCGTGCTGCAGGTGCAGGCCAAGAACACCGAGGAGTGGACCAAGACGATCGACGACATGATCGCCAAGGGCGCCAAGGTGGCCAAAGAGGACATCCCGGTGCTCGTGGACTACCTCGTCGATCGCCAGGGGCCGCTGCCCAACGGCGCCGGCAAGGCCATCGTGCTGAACGTCTGCACCATGTGCCACGACCTCACACGCATCCGTCGCGGGCACCGCTCGGCGGAGGAGTGGGAGGAAACGCTCAACTCCATGCTCAACGAGGGGGCGCCGCTGTCCGACGATCAGTTCCCGATCGTCCACGCCTACCTGTCGCGCCACTTTGGCGTCGAGTGACTGCGCCAGGATCGCCGCGTGATTCCCGCAACTGAGGCGCTGGCGCGCCTGCGCGACGGCAATCGGCGGTTTGCCGACGAAACCACCGTCCACAGCGGCGGCAGCTACCGCAGCCGGCGTCTGGAGACCGCGCCCAACCAGGAGCCGTTCGCGGTCATCCTCGGCTGCTCCGACTCACGCGTGCCCGCCGAGATCGTGTTCGACCAGGGTCTCGGCGATCTCTTCGTCATCCGCGTCGCCGGCAACATCGTCGCGCCGTCTCAGGTCGGCAGCGTGGAGTTCGCGGCGGCTCGCACCGGCGCGCGGCTCGTCGTCGTGCTCGGCCACTCGCGCTGCGGCGCGATCCTGGCCACGCTCGAGGAGATGGGCCGTCCGTCCACCGACCAGTCGCGGAACCTGCGCTCGATCGTCGAGCGCATCCGGCCGGCCATCGAGCCGGTCCTGCTCACGCAGATCTCGCGGACCGACGACGCCCTCATCCGGCGCGCCGTCCGGGCCAACGTTCTGGCGTCCGCGAACCACCTCCGGCACGGGTCGGAGGTCCTCGAGCGCCTGATTCAGACCGACGGGCTCCTGATTGTTGGAGCCGAGTACTGCCTCGAGACCGGGCTGGTCGAGTTCTTCGACGGCGTCTAGGCCGGCCGCCTCCCGCCGGAGCGCCGGGGTGATAGCATCACGCCAGCTCAGCTGCTAGGGAACACGAACCCATGACCGACGGCGCGGCGCTCAGCATCTCCCAGTTCCTCGACGCCTGGCGGCTTTTCGGACAGGCATGGCCGGCGTCGCGCATCGAGAGCGCAGCGGGCGTGGATTACGTCTTCACCGGCCTGCCGATGACCGGGATGATCGCTCAGGCCGTCGCGCCGACCACGCGCGTTCCGGAGGGTCTCCAACTCGACGAACCGCGGGACGCCGACGGCTGCACGGCGATGCTCGACGTCAACAGGGCGGCCTACGGCATGGATCTCGCCGCGTCCCGGCCAGCCTACGGCGTCCCGGCGTTCTGGGCCGGCCACGTGCCGGTGCTCGGCCGCGTCGCTGGCGGCGCGGCCACGAGCGCGGCAGTGCTGATGGCGGGCGGCTATCGCTACGTGGCTCTTGTCGCAACTGACCCGGCCCACCAGAAGCGCGGGTTCGCGGAGGCGGTCATGCGCCGCGCGCTGACGATCGCCGAGGAGCGCTACGGCCCGTGCCCGACGTTTCTGCACGCCACGGACGCCGGCAGGCCGATCTACGCACGCATGGGCTACGAAGCCGTATCCACGCACACGTGCTTCATCGACAAGCGGTTCCTGGCGGGACACTAGCACGGCTGCATGAAGGCGCGCGACGATTGGGCGACGCGGCTATCGGGCGTCGCGTGCCCACTCTGTGCGCCGCGGCCGGCGTCGAACGAGCACTGGGATCTCGTGGCGACTCTGTCGGCGTCGTCGCTCTATCTGGCGAAGAACCAGACCTATCGCGGCCAGTGTCAGCTGATCTTCGATCGCCGGCACGCCGCGCGGCTCGACCAGCTCACGCCAGGTGAATACGACGCGTTCAGCCGCGACCTCTTTGCCGCGCAGAACGCGGTGGTGCGGGCAGCACGCCCGGACCACGTCAACATCGAGTCGCTCGGCAATGTCGTCCCGCACCTGCACTGGCACATCGTGCCGCGCTATGTCGGCGACGCGCGATGGGGCATGCCGATCTGGACCACGCCGCTCGATACGATGGCGGACCACCGGCTCGACCCCGCCGATCGCGAGGCGCTCGTCGCCGCGATTCGCGATGCGCTGTGAACGTCGTTCTTTGATTGGAGGATCGTGATGGCATTGAGAGTGGTCGGCGCGCTGGCGATGGTAGGTCTGCTGGCCGGTGGCGGCTGCACGGCGGCGCCGCCGGCGCAGGACACCGAGGCCGACAAGGCCAAGCTGCAGGCCGACGCGCTCG
>DATMDI010000055.1:0-3236 GCA_035557875.1 Vicinamibacterales bacterium | reverse complement strand
CGCCACCAGTTCGAGCAGGCCGTCCGTGACGCCCTTGCACGCCGACAAGACGACCGCGAGCGGGCCCGCCGGCTCTCCCTCGATGATGTCGGCCACCCGCCGCATGCAGGCCGCGTCGGCAACGCTCGATCCCCCGAACTTGAACACACGCCACGAATTCGCCATGACTCCCTGAAGCGCCTCCGCCCTCGAACGCGGCGCGCGTTTCTCCCTCTCTCTTGCTTCGGTCGGACCGTCCCGGCCGTGCAGCACCCTGCGCCCACTCGGAAGCTGGGCCATCAAACACTGTACTCACAAACAGGTCGCGGCCGGTCGGGGTCTTCAGACCCGGGCAGGTTGCGTACAATCGCGCCCATGAGCGCATACAAGCCTGGCGGGTTTCCCAGCGTCTCCGCCTACATCATGGCGAAGGACGGTCAGGCGCTGATCGACTTCGTCACGGCCGTCTTCGGCGCCACGCCCGAGCGGCGCTTCGATCACGAGGGGCGCATCGCGCACGCCGAAATGCGGATCGACGACTCGGTGATCATGCTCGCCGACGCGCACGGCCAGTGGGCTCCGGTGCCGGCGTGGCTGCACATCTACGTGCCGGACGTGGACGCCACCTACCAGAAGGCGCTGGCTGCCGGCGGCACCAGCGTGCAGCCGCCCTCGCAGCGCGAGGGCGACCCGGACCGGCGCGGCGGCGTGGCCGATCCGTGGGGCAACCAGTGGTGGATTTCCACGCAGATCAGCTGACGCCGATCTCCAGCAGCAGCTTGCCGGTGGTGCGCCGCGCCTCCAGTTCGGTGTGGGCGGTCGCGGTCTCGGACAGCGGATACGTGGCGCCGACGTTCAACGTCAGCTCGCCGGCGCCGATCCACGCAAACAGATCACGTGTGCGGCCCAACAGCTCGTCGCGCGTCGCGATGTACTGATTGAGGCCGGGACGAGTCAGAAAGAGCGAGCCCTTGGCGCCGAGCACCGCTGGATCGAACGGCGCCACCGCACCGCTCGAGAAACCGAACAGCGCCAGGCAGCCGCGTGGGCGCAGGCAGTTCAAGCTCTTGTCGAACGTGTCCTTGCCGACGGAGTCGTACACCACGTCGACGCCCCGCCCATCGGTCAGACGCCTGGTCTCGGCTTCGAAGTCCTGCTGGGTGTAGACGATCACGTGCTCGGCTCCGGCGGCCCTGGCGAGCGCGGCCTTGGCCTCGGTGCCGGCGGTGGCGATCACGCGGGCGCCGCACTTGCGCGCCACCTGAATAATCAGCTGGCCGACGCCGCCCGCTCCCGCGTGCACGAGCGCAGTGTGACCGGGACCGAGAGGAAACGTGCTGTGCGTCAGATAGTGGGCCGTGGTGCCCTGCAGCATCACGGCGGCGGCGGAGCGGAAATCCACGTGCGCGGGCAGCGGTACGAGTCGCGCCGCCGGCACGACCTGATACTCGGCGTAGGTGCCGAGCACCATCGTGTAAGCCACGCGGTCGCCCGGTGCCAGGCCGGTGACGCCGGACCCGATTTCCGCCACGGTGCCCGACGCTTCCATGCCGTCCACGAACGGCAGGCTCGGCGGCTTGTACTTGCCGGCGCGATATTGGACGTCGATGAAGTTGACCCCCGACACTTCGATCTTGACGAGCACCTCGTTCGCGCCGGGCTTCGGGACGTCGACGTCCTCATAGCGCAGCGCCTCGGGACCTCCGTTCGCGTGCACACGAACCGCTTTCACGGCATCCTCCTGATGTCGGTCAGAAACGCGACGAGGCCGGCGATCGACGCCGGCCTCGCTATTTCGAAGAAGCGCGCCCGGGAGAAACCTACTTGCCCTGCAGTTCCTCCATGATCACGGTGAAGTTGCCGCCCGCGCCGCCGCGGCCAGCCGCCGGCTGCGCAAAGCCCTTGGCCTTCAAGCTCTCGGGAAGCGTGAACTCCTTGAGCGCCTGCTCCGGCGTCTTGTTCGCCTTGAGCGCTGTCCGCGCGTGATCGAGCATCAGCTGGTTGAACTCGCCAGCGGCCACGAAATCATCCCACGCCAACACGGCGCTGTGTCCCGGGATCACTTTGTCGACGTTCTTGATTTCTCGCGCCGCCTTCTTGAGCGTCTCGGGGTAGCCCACGCCGCTGCCGCCGTTGCCGCGGTCGATGAACGGCGTCCCCTTGTTGGCGAAGGCGTCGCCCGAGTGCATCACGCGGGCGCTCTTGAACACGACGAACGAGTCGCCGTCGGTGTGCGCCGGACCGAAGTAGCGCAGCTCCACTTCTTCCTTGCCATTGAAGAGCGTGAGCTTGTCCTTGTAGGTGCGATCGGACAGCCCCTGCTTGTTGGCCGCCTCCTGGAACACCGGCATCTTGGCCATGTTGGCCGCCGTCTTCTCCTGCACCACGATCTGGACGCTGCCGGGGAAGAACTGGTTGCTGCCGGTGTGGTCGCCGTGCGTGTGCGTGTTGACGATGTGGGTCACGGGCTTGTCGGTGACCTTCTTCACTTCGTCGAGGATGGCCTGGCCGTTGTCGGCGAGCTTGGTGTCCACCAGCAGCACGCCGTTCGCCATGACCCACACGGCCGTGTTGCCGCCCTGACCCGGAACCATGTAGAGGTTGTCCGCCACCTTCTCCGCCGCGCTGACCGGCGGAAACGCCGGCCCGCCGCCGCGGCCCTGCGGCGCCGCGGCCTGCTGCGCGTGCAGGATTGCCGTGCCCACCCCGCCGGCGAGCACAATCGCTCCGAGCACGAATTGCCGTTTCATGGTCTGCCTCCCTTGGGCTTACTTGGTGTTCACCGTCACCGACGACAGCCACACGTCGAGCGACGGGTAGTTGCCGTGGTTTTGTGTGATGTGCGTGGGAAACCACACGCCGGTGGCTGTCTTCTCGTAATCGCGGAACACGGTTTCGACGAGCCGGTCGCCCCGGCCCTGTTCGTCTATCCAGGTCTGGACGCGATCGACCTCGTTGCTCGCGTTGATCACGCCGACGAAGGCCTGGCCACCGGTCGTGAACGACACCTCGGCGCCCTGCGGCACGGCCCGGACGGTGGCGTTCGCGGCGCGTGCCGCCTGGAGGAATCCCTGCGGCGTGGTCATCGCGTCGCGCGTGACGTCGATGTCGGCGCGGTACGACGTGAGCGGAACGCGAGGCCCGTTCTCCGCATACGTGGCGCCAAAGCCCTCGAGCTGCACGGAGAGAACGAGGTGCGCGCTGAGCGCGATGGAGGCGGTCTTCAACGGATTGCGCTGCGCCGCTGGCACTGGAGC
>DATMDI010000054.1:0-2380 GCA_035557875.1 Vicinamibacterales bacterium | reverse complement strand
ACCGCCTTCGCCATCGAGAGCGCACGCGACCTGGTCCAGTACATGGTCCGTCGCGGGCAGATGACGCAAGAGGAAGCGGACAAGCTTATCCGCGAAGCTGAAGAAGCGAATTCAAAGCGCGGCAAGATGCCGAAGACCGACGCCGCGAAAAAGCCCGAGCCCAGGGCCAAGGCGCCCGCAAAGCCCAAGGTCGCCGCCGCGGCACCAGTGAAGAAAGCCACCGCCGCTCCAGTAGCCAAGAAGCCGGCTCCGGCGAAAAAACCCGCCCACAAGAAGTAGCTGGCGCAGCTAGTCGCGCGGCGTGTCAGGAGCGCGGCCGCAGGCGTATCCTATGGCCATGGCTGCACTCATTGCCCGCGCGCCCACACGCCTGGATTTCGGTGGCGGGTGGACCGACGTCCCTCCGTACAGCGAAGAACGCGGCGGATGTGTGTGCAACGTGGCGATCCAGCTCCACGCGATCGCCACGGTGCGCGCCGTTGCAGGCCAGAACGCCACACAGCCTGACGTGGACGCCGGCAGCCCGGATAACAAGCTTGCGGCTGCCGCCACACGGCGGGCCTCGATGCCCCACGTTCAGGTCATGGTCGAAGCGGAATTCCCGCTTGGCGCCGGCCTCGGCGGCTCGTCCGCCGCTGGCGTGGCGGTGCTCGGTGCTCTCGCCGCATGGCGCGGAGAAGAGATCACGGCCTCCTGCCTCGCGGAAGACAGCCGTCGCCTCGAGGTCGAGGACCTCGGCATCGCCGGTGGTCGCCAGGACCACTACGCTGCGGCGATGGGAGGCGCACTCGGTCTCTGGTTCGGCGCCGACGAGGTCACGGCGCGTCGCATCGCGCTGCCTGACGAGTTGGTGGAGGCGCTGAACACGCGATGCATCGTCGCCTACACCGGACAATCGCGAATCTCGAGCACCACCATCACCGCGGTGATGGACGCCTACCGCGCCCGGGAGCCACGGGTGCTCGGCGCACTGGACCGGCTCCGCGACCTCGCGGCCCAGATGGTGACGGCCCTGGAAGGGGCTGATCTCGATGCGCTGGGCCGCCTCGTGGGAGAACACTGGGTCCACCAGCGAACGTTGCACCCGGCGATCCCGACTCCGCTGATCGACACGATGATCGCCGACGCGACCGCCGCCGGCGCGCTCGGCGCCAAGGCGTTAGGCGCATCCGGCGGGGGCTGCGTGGTCGCGATCGCTGCCAGCGGGCGCGAGGAAGAAGTCCGGCGCGCCATGGCGAGGCATGCGCAGGTACTCCCCGTGCGCGTCGCGCGCGAAGGATTCCACGTCGTCAGGCGCACAGAGACTGTCCGCACCGGCGCGGCAGCCGTTCCCGGAACATGAGACTGGACGCCGGCAACGCCGTAGAACTCACCAGGTTGCTGGTGAAAGTTGACTCGCGGAACCCGGACCTGGTGGCCGGCGCTCCCGCCGAGGGAGAGGTCGCCCGCGCCCTCGGGTCGGTCCTCGAGGCCTGGGGATTTCGCGTGTCGCTCCAGGAAGTGGTCCCCGGCCGGCCTAACGTCGTCGCGCGCATCGGCACGCCCGGTCGTCGCTCGCTGATGTTCAACGGCCACCTCGACGTCGTCGGCGTGGAAGGCATGACGCACGCGCCATTCGACGGCCTGACCACCGACGGCAAGCTGTATGGTCGAGGTGCAACGGACATGAAAGGCGGCGTGGCGGCGATGTGCTGCGCTGCGTGGCGCGCCGCGCAGGCCGGGCTCGCGGGAGAAGTCGTGGTGGCGGCCGTGGTCGACGAAGAGTGGCAGAGCGCGGGCACGAAATGCCTGATCGATCGCGGTGTGCGCGCCGACGCCTGCATTGTCACCGAACCCACGCGCCTCGCGATCGCCCCGGCGCACAAGGGCTTCACCTGGACCGAGGTCGCGTTCACGGGTCGCGCGGCGCACGGCAGCCGGTATGACGTCGGCATCGACGCCATCCGTCACGCAGGACTGTTGCTCGCGGAGCTGGACCGCCTCGAGCGCGAGGAGCTGGTGCTGCACACGCATCCGTTACTCGGTCACAGTTCCCTGCACGCCTCATCGATCTCCGGCGGCAGCGGGTGGTCAACGTACCCCGACCAGTGCCTGGTCACCGTCGAACGTCGCACCGTTCCGGGAGAATCGCCTGACGACGCCGTGCACGAGATGAGGCAGGCGCTGAAACGCGTTGTCGCCGCCACCGAATCAGTCCGCGGGGACGTGCGTCATGTTTTCTCCCAATGGCCCAGCGACGTGGCCGTGGACGCGCCGGTGGTCCGGTCGTTGTCCACAGCCATGGAGGCGGTGGGAGAACGTGTTTCCATCGACGGTCTCTCGGCGTGGACCGACGCGGCGCTCCTCAACGCGGCGGGCATCCCGGCCATCTGCTACGGAC
>DATMDI010000053.1:0-2516 GCA_035557875.1 Vicinamibacterales bacterium | reverse complement strand
AGACCGACCGATCTACCGGCGCTTCAACGTGACGCAGACCCAGCTGTCTTCTTCGTCGCGGCGCTCCACCGTGAACCCGGCGAACGCCGCCACCACGGCCTGCTCCTCGTCCCCCTGGAAGCCGCTGAGAATCAGCTTGCCGTGCGGTCGGCCCGCCAGCGCGCCCACGGTGTCGGCGCTTGCCATCAGCAGGCCGCCAGTCAGGTTGCCGAACACGATGTCCGCGGGATCGAACGTGGTCGAGCGCAGATCGCCGACGAGCAGCGTGACGATGGCCGAAGGATTGAGGGCCAGGTTGTCCCAGGCGGAGTGAATCGCATCTTCGTCGTCGTCGATGCCGCGCACGTCGACGGCGCCGAGCAGGCTCGCGGCGATCGCCAGCACGCCGGACCCGGTACCGACGTCGATGACGGTGCGCTCCTTCACCTCGAGTGCCTGCAGCGCCGACAGGCACAACCGGGTGGTGGCGTGGTGGCCGGTGCCGAACCCCATCGACGGCCGGATCGCGACGACGATGGGCGCGTCCCACGGCGGTGCCACGATCAGGTTGCCGACCCGGACGGCCTTGAGGCTGGCCTGCGAGCGGGCCGCCCAGTCCTCGTCGGGCACGTCGGTGGCGGTGAGCGTGAGCGTGGGGAAGTCGCGGGCGATGGTGCGCTGCGCGCGATCGCGGCCGGCGCTCGTGCGGAAGAACACGCGCCAGCCGGTCGGGGCGCTCTCGTCGATCGCCTCCACGTCGAAGTCGGTGAGCGCGGCCTCGAGCAGGTCGCCCTGCACCGCTTGATGCGCGTCGGCGGCATCGGCCGGCGGAACCCCGGCGACGTCCAGCGCCGGCCAGGTGCGGATATGGGATGTCACGCGGGCCTCAGGACTAGCCGAAGATATCCTTCACGCGATCGAAGAGGCCCTTGTCGTCCTCTTCCTGCTGGGCCGCGCGCGGCTCGGCTGTCTGCTGAGGCAGTGTCGCGGCCAGTTCCTCGAGCAGGCGGCGCTGGTCCTTCGAGAGCTTCTTCGGCACCGACACCTTCACGGTGACGTGCAGGTCGCCGCGCCCGCGGTTCGAGACGTCGGGCATGCCTTTGCCGCGCAACCGGAAGGTCGTCCCGGTCTGGGTCCCGTCCGGAATCGGCAGCGGCTCGGTGCCGTCGAGGGTCGGTACCGTGATCTCGCCGCCCATTGCCAGCATGGGGTACGACACCGGCACTTCGCAGAAGAGATCGTTGCCTTCGCGCTGGAAGAACGCGTGCTCCTGCACGTGGATCACGACGTAAAGATCCCCGTGCGGGCCGCCTGCCGGGCCGGCCTCGCCCTCGCCGGTCAGGCGCATGCGCTGACCCGAGGCGATGCCAGCCGGGATGCGCACCGTGAGCTTGCGCTCCTTCTGCACCCGCCCGGCGCCCTTGCACGTCTGGCACGGCTTGGCGATGACGGTGCCGGTGCCGCGGCACTGGCCGCAGGTGCGGGCCACCGTGAAGAACCCCTGCTGATACCGCAGCTGGCCGCGGCCCTGGCACTGCGGGCACGTGGTCGGCTTCGACCCTTCGGCCGCGCCGTTGCCGCGGCACGTCTCGCACTGTTCCTGCCGCGGAATCTGCAGCGCCTCCTCGGCGCCCTTGGCCGACTGCTCGAACGAGATCTCGAGGTCGTAGCGCAGGTCGGCGCCGCGCTGCGGACCGCGCCGGCGCCCGCCGGCGCCGAAGATGTCGCCGAGCCCGAAGATGTCGCCAAGCCCGCCGAGGATGTCCTCGAACCCGGTGAAGACATTCGGGTCGAAGCCGCCGGTGGCCGCACCGCCCAGGCCGGCGTGACCGAAGCGGTCGTACATGTGGCGCTTGTCGGTGTCGGCGAGGACCGCGTAGGCCTCGGCCGCCTCCTTGAACAGATCTTCCGCTTTCTTGTCGCCGGGATTGCGATCGGGGTGATGCTTCAGCGCGAGCTTGCGGTAAGAGCTCTTGATTTCCTGATCCGTCGCGGTCTTGGCGACCCCGAGGACCTCGTAGTAATCGCGCTTGCTCACGACGTGGCGACCTTCACCATGGCCGGCCGCAGCAGCCGGTCGCCCAGCATGTAGCCGCGCTGCATCTCTTCCATCACCTCGCCGTCGCGGTGCCCGTTGCTCGATTCCTGACTGACGGCCTGGTGAATCCGCGGATCGAAGTCGGCGCCGAGCGCTTCGATCGGCGTCACGCCGCGCTTGCGCAGGAGATCGACCATCTGCCGGTGAATGAGCTCGACGCCGGCGCGATAGCCGGCCAACTCGGGAGTGGCCGGCGCTTGCAGCGCGCGTTCGAGGTTGTCCACGACCGGCAGGACCTCCGCCAGCAGGCTGGCGGCGGCCGTTTCGCCCTGCTCGCGCCGCTCCCGATCGATACGCTTGCGGAAGTTGTCGAATTCGGCGGCGGTGCGCAACAGACGATCCTGCAGCGTGTCGCGCTCGCTCCTGAGGGCGTTGACCTCGTTCTTGAGCGCGTCCAGATCGATCGCGTCGCCGGTTTCCTCGGGCCCCGGACCCGGGG
>DATMDI010000052.1:0-11816 GCA_035557875.1 Vicinamibacterales bacterium | reverse complement strand
GGGCGCCCCTACGTCTACATGGCCAACCACGCCAGCCTGATCGACACGCCGGCGCTGTTCGCCTACCTGCCGTACCAGTTCCGGATCATGGCGAAGAAGAGCCTGTTCAACGTGCCGTTCATGGGCTGGCACCTGCGGACGGCCGGGCACTTTCCCATCGACCAGCAGAACCCGCGCAAGACCGCGCTCAGCCTGCGGCGTGTGATCGAGGGTGTGAAGAACGGCCGGTCGCTGGCCGTGTTTCCCGAAGGGCGGCGCACCGATGACGGCCAGTTGCAGAAGTTCGAGCCCGGAGCGTTCAAGCTCGCGCTCCGAGCCGGCGTGCCGATCGTGCCGGTGACCATTCGCGGCACGTTCGAGATGCTCCCGCGCACGTCGCTGGCGCCGCGGCCTGGCCGCGTGGACGTGATCCTCTCGGAGCCGATCGACACGACGGAGTACACCGAGAAGACTTTGGCGGCGCTGATTGAACGGACTCACGCCGCCATCGCGGCGCATCTTTAGAGCACGTTGTGAAATCAGATGTGGGGGCCGCCTTCCGGCGGCCCAGGGCCGGCTGAAGCCGGCCCCCACGTCAATTCTGCAACGCGCTGCTATTTCGTCTCGTCCCACACGATCTGCACGTTGTTCTTGAGGCGCGCTTCCGCGGGGGCGGCGTAGCCCTTGAAGCGTTCGGGGATCTTGTAGGCGGCGGCGATCTGATCCACGGTCTGGCCCGCCTTCTTGCCGGCCTGCACGGTGTTCTTGAAGTCGGTGTTGAACGCCGCGTACTCCTCGAGGTCGGCGACGGTCATCACCGTGCTGTGACCGGTGATGATGCGGTCCACGTTCTTGACGTCCTTGGCTGCCTTGGCCAGCGTGTCGCCGATGAGCACGCCGCTGCCGCCGTTGACGGCGTCGAGCAGCGGAATGTTCTTGCCCGAGAAGATGTCGCCGGCGTGCATCACCCCCAGCGCCCGGAACACGACCCAGGCGTCGCCGTTGGTGTGGCCGCGGCCGAAGTAGTAGAGATCGATCTGGTCGGCGCCCTTGCCGATCGACATCTTGTCCTTGAACGTCCGCCGCGGCAGCCCTTTGCCGTTGTTGTCCTTGAAGATGTTGACCGGTGCGTCCGGCGCCGGCGTGATGCCGGTGGGGCTCTTCATTTCCTGCATGTTCTTCGCGGTGTTCTCGTGCGTCACCACTTCCACGGTGGCCGGAAACTCGACGTTGCCGCTCACGTGGTCGCCGTGGGTGTGCGTGTTGATGATCCGCACGATCGGCTTGCCGGTAACGCTCTTGATCTTCTCGAGGAGTGGCTGCCCCCAGCCCGGGTTCTTGGTGTCGACGACGGTGACGCCGTCGGCCATGATGAAGACGGCGCTGTTGCCGCCGCCGTTGCGCATCATGTAGAGGTTGTCCTTGATCTGATCCACCTCGACGACGCGGGGAGCCGGGCCGGCCTGCCATGCGGCCGTACCGATCGACACCGTACCCATCGCCAACAAGACACCAAGCACCAACTGTCTTCTCATGAGCCCTCCCCGCGGGCCGATCATAGATCGAGACACTCCCCCGCCGCGGCCGGGAGGCGTGGTCTTCGCTGGCCTCCGGCTCGACGCCACGGAAAAACTCCGCGCAGGGCCTCGTCGTTTTTCATCTGTCGCTGGCGCTCGCGGCGCTCGCAGTCGGCCTGCGAAGACCACGCGTCCCGCCCGCGACTTCTCCGCCTCAGCGTTCGATGAGCGTGAACGTGATGGCGGCACCGCCGGGTACGGGCGCCGGCGCCACCACGACCTGTTTCTTTCCGTGCCCGATGGTCACCGTCCGCCCCGACATCGTGCCGACGGCGGCGCCAAAGACCACGTCGCTGAGGAAGTGCCGGCCCAGTTGCACCCGGCCCGCGCCGACCCAGACGCCGATCGCCGAGGCGGGGACGCCTGCCTTCCAACCGAGATGGCGCCACACCACGGCCGCGGTGGCGAATGCGCTCGCCGTGTGGCCGGAAGGAAACGAATAGGAGTTGCCCGACGGGTTCCCAGGCCGCTCGCGCTGCACGGCGAACTTGACGCCCTGCGTGACCACCACGTTGATGACCTGGGCGCGAATCAGATCCGAGCCGAGGTGAGTGGCGGATGGCTTGCGGGCGATGAGGCCGGTGGCGTAGGTGCCCACTGCAAAGCCCACCTGTACCCAGCCGTCGCCCAGGTTGCTGCCTATCTCGTAAAACGTCTTTGGCCCGCCCGCGGTGGCGCGTTCGGTCACCTCATCGTCGAACGGGTACACGGCCAGCGAGAGTCCGCCGCCGACGCCGAGCGTGATCGCCGTGTCGATCGACGGCAGCCGCTTCGCGTCGAGGAACAGATTGTGAAAGATGTGTGTGAAGGGGTCCGGCTCACCGGGCGGCGTTGCCGCCTGAGCAAAGACCGTTGTGGCAGTCGTCGAGGCGAGGACGAGGATCGCCACCACGAGCGGCGCGCGTTGCGTCATGCGCCACACATCATACGTTGCCGCTCCGGGAGCGCCGTGGCGATTTCGAGGACGCGGTCTCGCGCTGGACACGAGCCGCTGCCGGAAGGGAGAATCGCGGGCTGATGTCCTTTTGTCGCCGCGTCGCACTCTGCGCGCTGGCCATGCTGGTGGCGGGTGCGGCGGCAGCCGCGGCGCAGTCCGGTGCGGCCACGCTCACCCTCACAGTCACCCTTCCCGACGGCTCGATCGCCTCGGGGGCACAGATCGAGGTGACGCCTCCGGGCGCCGGCGCGGTCCGCGCCGCGACGATCACGGCTGAACGCTCGACGGCCGTGCTGCCGCTGAGGCCCGGGCCTCACCGCGTACGCGTCACCTTTGCCGGGCATCGTCCGGCGGAGCAGACCTACGACCTGGCGCCAGGCAGCGAGCGGCGCCTGGCGGTGCGGCTGATGCCGGAAACCGGCATGGGCAACTCGACGATAGCGGTCGAGCGCGGCTACGAGACGACCTATCAGACCGGCCTGGGTCCCGAGTGGCTCGCCGACCTGCCGAGCGGCCGCACGGTGTGGTCGCTCCTCGATACCGCCCACCCGTTCATCATCACGGACCGCATGGACAATGGCGGCCTGTGGAGCGCGCGGGCCGCGCGTCTTGGTGGGTCGGGTCCATCGTGGAACCAGACGCTCTTCAATCTCGATGGCCTCGACGTGACCGATCCGCGCAGCGGCGGTTCACCGGCCGTCTACCCGGATCTCGGGCTGTTCCAGGCGGTGCAGGTCGAGACCGCCCGTCTGACGGCGGATGCGGCCGGACCGGGTCCGGTGATCAGCATGGTGCCGCGCCGCCCGGGTGAGATCTGGACGGGAAGCGGCGAAGTGTTCGTGACGCCGGGCTCCTGGCAGCCCGACCCTCCAGATGGCGTGCCGGCCGCGCTCGGCCGTTACGATCACTGGACCGACGCCGGGCTGTCGGTGAGCGGCCCGATCGCGGCGCGCACCGGACTCTTCGCGTCGATCCGTGGCACGAACGGCGGACGGCTCGACCGCGACGATCCGATCGTGCTGCCGAACCACGTCGCATCCCTCTACGGGCACCTGGTCGGCGCGGCCGGGCCCGATTCCGAACTGCGCATCACGACCGCGGTCAGCCGGGCCACCCGGCCCTTCGAGGGACGCGCGCGCTATGCCAACCGCGACATCGACGAGCGCGGCCGCACGGTGCTCGGTCAGGCGTCGGTGGAGCGCATCCGCAACGGCGGGCTGTTCGCGGCGTCGGGCGGTTATCACCGTGTGTCGAACGATCCGCAGGTGAACTCCGGAGCGGCAGCCGCCAACATCGAGCGCCTGCTCGACGGTCCGCCGCTGGCGTATGCCGACTATGCCAACAGTGTGAGCCAGCGCTGGACGCTGGCCGCCTCGATGGCGCCCGCCGCCGGCGCGTGGCTGCACGAGCGCCATCAGTTCCGGTTCGGAGGCGCGGTGAGCGGTGCCAGCGTCACCAACAAGGCGATCTTCCAGCCAACCTTCGGCGAACTGGTCGACGGAAGGCCGGCGCGAGTCTGGGACATCCGTTTCAAAGGGGTCGAGTCGCAGTGGGGCTCCACCGGCCTCAACGCCTATGCCGCCGATCGCTGGGAACTGGCGCCGAAGGCCACGCTGAACCTGGGCGCGCGGTTCGACTTCGACTCGGGCTCGGCCGAGGGCGCCGCCAACGGCATCACGTGGGCCAGTGTGCTGCCACGGGCGACGCTGCGCTGGACGCCGCGAGGCAGCAACAGCCCGCTCGCGGTGACGGCCGGCTACTCCTGGTACCGCAACCGGCTGCCGCTCGAATACCTGGCCGTCGGCGACCCGCAAGGCCCCACGGGCGTCGTGTCGCGGTGGGACGACCGCAACGGCGATCTGCAGTTCACCGAGGCCGAGCTGACGCCGGTGGCGCAGGTCGGCTCGTGCTGCGCGGGCGCGAGCGGCGCGCCCGCCGTCATCGATCCGGACTTCGGCGCGCCGATCGTCTCGGAGTTCTTCATCGGCGCCGAGCACGTCCTTGGCGCGTGGCGCATGCGCATGACCGGCGTGGACCGGCGCGAGCACAACGCCGCCGCGCTCGTGAACACGGGCGTGCCGGTCGCGGACTACCAGTTCGTGGACGTGCAGGACGCCGGCATCGACGTCGACGGCGGCACCACCGTGCAGACGCTGCGGCTCTACGGCCGCACGCCGGCGATGTTCGGGCGCGACCGCTACACCCTCACCAACCCCGACGGTCTCACGGCGCTCTACCAGGGCGTGGACATCACGGTAGACCGCGAGTTCCGAACGCGCTATTTCTTCCGCTTCGGCGGCTCGGCCTACCGAATCAAGAGCACCGGCATGAACCGCGGGTTCCTGTCCAACGAGAACGATCAGGGCGGGCTCGGCGAGGCGTTCCTCACGCCCAACGCGCTCACCTCGGGCGACGGCCGCTCATTCTTCGATCGGGCGTTCGTGATCAAGCTCTCCGGCGGGTACCGGGCGCCCGGCGACGTGCGCATCGGCATGGTGGCGCGCTATCAGGACGGCCTGCCGTTCTCCCGGATGGTGCTCACCGACGCGTTCTATCAGGGGCGCGACCTGGTGATGGCGATTCCGCGCGGCGCCCAGCGCTTCACCTACATGTTCACGCTCGACGCCAAGGTCGAGAAAGACCTGACGTTCGGGACGCGGCGCGTCGGGTTGATCTTCGAGGCCTACAATCTGACCAACGCCACGATCGAGGCCGAGGAATACGTGGTGACCGGCCCTGACTTCCGCAACGTGTCGGCGGTGCAGCCGCCGTTGGCTCTGCGCGTCGGCCTGAGGGTGGGATTCTGATGGCGAATGTCTACGACTTCGAGGTGGCGACGCTCCGCGGCATGAACCAGCCGCTGGCAGACTACCGTGGCAAGACGCTCCTCATCGTCAACGTTGCCAGCGCCTGCGGCTACACGCCGCAGTACGCCGGTCTCGAGGCGCTTTACCGCAAGTACCAGGACCGCGGCTTCGTGGTCCTCGGGTTTCCCTGCAACCAGTTCGGGGCGCAGGAGCCCGGATCGGCAGACGACATCGCGACCTTCTGCAGCAGCCGCTACGACGTCACGTTTCCGCTGTTCGCCAAGATCGACGTCAACGGCGCGCACGCCCACCCGCTGTTCGAGCACCTCAAGCAGGAGCGGCCCGGCGCCCTCGGCACCAAGGGGATCAAGTGGAACTTCACCAAGTTCCTCGTCGATGGCCTTGGGGAGGTTGTGGAGCGCTACGGGTCGTCCACCACGCCTGAGCAGATCGACAAGGACGTGGCCGCGCTGCTGGCGAGCGCCCCGCCCTCGTAGCCGGGTCGAGCCCTGAGCGTGTTTGCCGTCGCACAAGCGATCTCGATACCGGGTGACGTGGCGGAGAACGTCACCCGGCACGTGCGCCTTGCGGCGGTGGCCGCGCGGCAGGGGGCGCGGCTGGTCGTGTTTCCCGAACTCTCGCTCACCAGCTACGACATGGGGTTGACCGCGCGCGACGCGATCGCGCTCGACGACGATCGCCTGGCGCCGCTTGCCGGCCTGGCGGCGAGCCAGGGCTTGACGATCGTGGCCGGCGCGCCGCTCGCCACCGGCCGGGGGCTGCACATCGCCGCGCTGGTCTTGCATTCCGACGGACGGCGGTCGAGCCACACCAAGCAGTTCCTCCACGCCGGAGAGGAGATCGCGTTTCGCCCCGGTGCCGGCGGCGTGCCGGTCACGGTGGGGGAGGATCTGGTCGGACTCGCCATTTGTGCCGACATCACGCATCCCGAGCACGCCGCGGCGGCGGCCGGGCGCGGGGCGACCGTCTATGCGGCCGGGGTGCTGATCTCGGAGAATGGCTACGCGGCCGACACCGCGCTGATGCAACGCTACGCCGTGGAGCATCGGATGCTGGTGCTCATGGCCAACTACGGAGCGCCCACCGGTGGGTGGGTGAGCGCCGGGCGAAGCGCGGTGTGGGGGCCGGATGGCCGGTTGCTGGCGGAGGCGCCGGCGAGCGGCGAAGCCGTCATCGCGGCGGGCCGCCTCGGCACAGAGTGGGATGTTCGCGTCGTGCCTGGTGACCCAGGGGGAGATTGAGCAGACCGATGTCCGACGACCCGCCCCGCCGCCACCTGCGCGAGATTCCGATCATCTATCCGGCCCCGGAACCGGACCAGGTGGACGTCACCACGGGCATCGAGTACGTGCAGACGGAGATGGGGCCGCTGACGCTGGATCTGTATGCACCGGCGCGGCGGGCGCCGACGGTAGCGCTGCCGGCGGTCGTGCTCGTGGCCGGCTTCTCGGACGCGGGCTACGAAAAGCTGCTCGGGTGCCGGTTCAAGGACATGGCAGTGGCCACCTCGTGGGCGCGGCTCATGGCCTCGTTCGGGATGGTGGCGGTGACCTACGGCAATCTGCTGCCAGCGGCGAGTCTCGACGACGTGGTCCGCTATCTCCGCGACCACGCCGCCGAGTTGGGCATCGACGGCGATCGCCTCGCGCTCTGGGGACAGTCGGGCAACGGGCCGTTGGCCCTGTCGGCGCTGGCGCGGGCGCCGCGCGGGTCGTTCCGCTGCGCCGTCTTCAGCTGTGCGTATCTCGTCGATCTCGACGGCGCGACGCATGTGGCCGATGCCGCGGCGCAGTGGGGGTTCACCAATCCCGGCGGCTTTGCCGCCGACGACCTGCCGCCCGACCTGCCGATTTTCATTGCCAGGGCCGGACTGGAACAGGACCCGGGGTTGAACCAGGCGCTCGACCGCTTCGTGGCGGCGATGCTGGCGCTCAATCGCCCGATTACCTGCGTGAACTTCACGGCCGCGCCGCACGCGTTCGAGATGTTCCACGACACGCTCGAGACCCGCGAGGTGATGCGGCAGATGATCCGCTTCGCGCGCTTTCACCTGGCCGGCACCGGCGCCGACGGCGTCAACGTGTAGACAGTAGCGTCTCCCGTCGCGCGTGACAGGGCTTTTCGCTTCGCCGGCCCGTCCTCGACGAGGGGTTTGCTCAGACGTACAAGCAGGCCGGCTTCGGACGACCCTGCCACGCGCGCCGGTCGCTGGCTGTCGTGGCTGTGGGTCTTTGGCCTCGTCGTGTATGTGGGCCCGGGTCTTTAGAGACCCGGGCGACCGTCACTCCGCGAAGATTTCGGCGAGAGGCAACTCGAGCGCCGGCAGCAGCGGCGTCGTGAGCACGTCGCCGCGGTCGAGCGACAGCTCCTGAGTGCGAACGTACTTGCCGTCCGCCAGGCGGTAGACGCGGACCGCGTCGATGTCGGGATCGACGATCCAGTACTCCGACACGCCGAATCGTTCGTAGAGCTGATGTTTCAGCTTTTCGTCGCGGCGTCGCGTGCTCGGTGAACCGACTTCGACAACCAGATCGGGCGCACCCTGGATGTTCTGGCGGGTCAGCACCTCTCGGCGCGCCTCGCTCACGTACAACAGGTCGGGTTCCACCACGTCGAAGTGGCTGAACACAACGTCCAGCGGGGCGCCGTACACCTTGCCGATGGGATGAGCCCGCAGGAACGGCGCGATGGTGGCGACAAGATTCCGCACGATCGCCTGGTGTTTCAGGTTGGGTGACGGCGTCACGTAGTGCTCTCCGTCGATGAGCTCGTGCCGCTTCCCGTCGTCGGGGAAGAGGACGAAGTCGTCGTAGGTGAGCTTCACGCCGGAAGACGGGCGATGCGGATGATCGCTGCCGGTCACGAGGCTCATTCTAGCCTCGAATACCAGCTGCGTGCCCGCGCGCTTACGACGGGAATCCGCGTGTTTTCGAGCGCGATACGCAAAACTTGCTACGCGCTGCCCTTGGGTGGATTCCAGAAACCGGTCACCGCCTCGATGCGGCCATGGTGGCCGATGGCAAAGACGTTGGTGCCGCGGCCGCGCTCCTGCCCATCGGCGCCACGCGCCACCCAATCGGCGAGCACCGTGCCCTGGCAGTGGCGCACGTCGCCCTCGCGCGCGATCCGCATGCCCGGCATGAAGCGGTGCACGGCGGCGAGGTGTGGCCGCAGATCGGAGAGGCCGTCGATGAGGCTGAATCGATCCTTGAAGCGCACTTCCTCGGTGGCGAGCCGGTCGAGCATCGCCTCGCGCCTGGCGGCGTCCGGCTCGGACCACGCGGCGAACCACCCGTCCACCGCCGTGCTCGCGCCGGTGTTGGAGTCGTCGGTCACGAGGTTCGCGAACAGCGCGAACTGGTAGCGCCAGCCCTGCGCCATCTCGTCGCGCACCTTCTCGTCGGTGAAGACGTGCGAGAGGTTGAGGCGGGTGCCCTGCCGATCGTCTTCGAGCTGGAAGGTGACCACCGAGGCGCCGACCGGCATCGGGATTCCGCTCACGTAGCCGTACGTGAACACCAGGCGCGCGGGCGGGTCGATTTCGAGAATCTCGCCCGCCACCTGCACGCCCCCGGGGTGGACGATCAGCACGGCGCCGCCGCTCCGCGGATCGATCGTCGACCCCTTGCCCCACCAGCGCGCCCAGCGCGCGCCGTCGGTGAAGTAGTTGAAGACCACGTCGCGGGCGGCGTGAATCACGACGCTGCGCTCGAGACGGTGGGGCATCGGCTGACTGGCCATGATCAGTGCTCCTCCTCGGCGTCTGGCAAACCGGCCTGGCGCCGGTTCGCGGTCTGGCGCGGGCGTGGACCCCGTCGCGTGCTTTCGAACTCGGCCTGGACCTTGAGGCGCCACAGCGCGTCGGCCCACATCTGCTCGAGCAGTTCGCCTACCGGGCCAAGCCGTTCGCGGTGGACCCGGTAGTAGCGGTGCCGGCCTGCGGGCCGCACGCTCACGAGCCCTGCCTTGGCAAGCGCGCGCAGTTGCAGCGACACCGCGCCGAAGGTGACGTCGGGGAAGGCGGCATTGATGGCGCCGGCCGTCAGTTCCTCGTTCCACAGCAGCCGCAGGATTTCGCGCCGCCGCGGCGAGGCGATGGCTGAAAGCAGGGCCGGATCGAGCGTCACGGACAATAATTTATTTGAAACTAAAATATAGTCAAGTGTTCTTACCTATCCGGCCCACCTGACCCACCCGGCCTACCTGACCCCTTTGGGGCGTTGACCATTGGCGAACGCCCCAAGTACAAAGATGGGTCGTGCCTGCCACGGAATCCCTCACTACGTTTCAGATGTTCATCGACGGGCAGTGGACCGACGGCGCCCGGCGCGACGTCTTCGAGTCCGACGACCCCTACCGTGGCAAGCCATGGGCGCTGATTCCCCGCGGCACCGCCGACGACGTGGACCGGGCCGTCCGCGCTGCACACCGGGCGCTCACGAGCGGCGAATGGCCGAAGCTGACGGCGTCGAAGCGGGGGGCGCTGCTGCGGCGGCTCGGCGACCTGATCACCGAGCGGTCGGCGCACCTGGCGGCGATCGAGGTGCGCGACAACGGCAAGCTCTACGCCGAGATGAGCGCGCAGTGCGCCTACATGGCGCAGTGGTACCACTATTACGGCGGGCTGGCCGACAAGGTCGAGGGCGCGGTGCTGCCCACCGACAAGCCCGACACCTTCAACTTCACCCGCTACGAACCGATCGGCGTCGTCGCCGCGATCGTGCCGTGGAACTCGCCGCTCCTGCTCATGACGTGGAAGCTGGCGCCGGCGCTGGCGGCCGGCAACACTGTCGTGGTCAAGCCGTCGGAGTTCACCTCGGCCTCGACGCTCGAGTTCATGAAGCTGGTCGAGGAAGCGGGTTTCCCGCCGGGGGTCGTGAACGTCGTCACCGGGTTCGGTCCTGACGTCGGATCGCCGCTGGTCGAGCATCCGCTGGTCGCCAAGGTGGCGTTCACCGGATCCGATCTCACCGGGCAGCGCGTCTACGAGGCCGCGGCGCGCGGATTGAAGCACGTGTCGATGGAGCTCGGCGGCAAGTCGCCGAACATCGTTTTTGCCGACGCCGATCTCGACAACGCGATGAAGGGCGTGATTTCAGGCATCTTCGCCGCGACCGGACAGACGTGCATCGCCGGCTCCCGGCTGCTCGTGCAGGAGAGCATCCACGATCAGTTCCTCGAGAAGCTGGTGGCGTTCGCCAGGACCGCCCGGATGGGCAACCCGATGGACCGGGATACGCAGATTGGTCCAGTCACCAACCAGCCGCAGCTCGAGAAGATCCTCAAGTACATCGACATCGCCAAGGGCGAGGGCGCGCGCACCGAGCTCGGGGGCGAGCGCGCGTCGGGGCCCGAGTGCGGCGACGGCTGGTTCGTAGAGCCGACCATCTTCTCCGGCGTGAAGAACTCGATGCGGATCGCGCAGGAAGAGGTCTTCGGCCCGGTGTTGTCGGTGATTCCGTTCAAGGACGAAGAGGACGCGCTGGCCATCGGCAACGACGTCGTCTACGGCCTCGCCGCCGGCGTGTGGACCCAGAACATCCGCCGCGCCCTGGTCATGGCGGAGAAGCTGCAGGCCGGCACGGTGTGGGTGAACACCTACCGGGCGGTGAGCTACCTGTCGCCGTTCGGCGGCTACAAGCGCTCGGGCCTGGGCCGCGAGAGCGGCCAGGAGATGATCAAGGAATACATGCAGGTGAAGAGCGTCTGGATCTCCACCGCAACGGACGTCCCGAATCCCTTTATTCAGCGGTAAGTGTTTTTCGTAGAGGCGGGTCTTCAGACGCGCCTGACAAGGAGATGTCTTTGGCGACTTTGGGTTTCGTTGGTGTGGGGCGCATGGGCGGCCCCATGGCGTCGCGGCTGCTCGATGCCGGGCACTCGCTGGTGATCTTCGACACGAACGCGGCGGTGATGCAGCCGCTCGCCGACCGCGGCGCGACGATCGCGTCGTCGCCCACCGACGTGGCGTCGAAGACGGCGGTCGTTTTCCTGAGCCTGCCGACGCCGCCGGTGCTGCAGGCCGTGGCGATCGACGGCGTGCTGAAGGGCACGGCGGTGAAGACGATGATCGACCTCTCGACCACCGGCCCGAGCGTGGCCAAGGTGGTGGCCAAGGCGGCCGTCGAGAAGGGCGTGGCGTGGGTGGACTCGCCGGTGAGCGGCGGCATCGGTGGCGCCACCAAGGGCACGCTGGCCGTGATGGTCTCGTGTGAGAAGGCGGTGTTCGAGCAGGTCGATCCGCTGCTGAAGGTGTTCGGCAAGACCTTCCACGTGGGGGAGAAGCCGGGACTGGCGCAGATCGCCAAGCTCGCCAACAACCTGCTGGCGGCCTCGGCCATCGTGCTGACGTCGGAGGCGATGGCGATGGGCGTCAAGGCCGGCCTCGACGCCAAAGTGCTCATCGACATCATCAATGCCGGCAGCGGCCGCAACAGCGCGTCGCAGGACAAGTTCCCCAAGGCCATCCTCACCCGCACGTTCGACTTCGGGTTC
>DATMDI010000051.1:0-5840 GCA_035557875.1 Vicinamibacterales bacterium | reverse complement strand
GGCCGCCGCGGCCGGCCTCGCGCAGCCGTTGCAGTCCTTCGGCTCCCGTCCCGGCAGTGAACACGTGCAGGCCGGCGTGCGCCAACTGGTCGTGCAGTGCGCCGCGGGCGGCTTCGCAGCCGTCGATGACGAGCACGCGGAGCCCGGCCAGGTCTGCCGCGACTGCAGCCGCGGGACGCTCCCGCGCCTCGAGCATCACGCTGGCCTCGAACGTGGAGCCGGCGCCGGCGCGCTCTCGACCGTCAGCGACCCGTCCATTCGCTCGACGAGGCGCTTGGAGATCGCCAGGCCCAGGCCGGTGCCGCCGAACCGGTTCGCGGTGGACGTGCCGGCCTGGCCGTACTCCTGGAACAGGCGCGCCTGCGCGTCCGGGGCGATGCCGATGCCGGTGTCGCGCACGGCGACGGCGATCGTGACTCGTGAACCGTGCCGCTCAGCCAGGCGCAGGTGCACCAGCACGTGGCCGCGGAGCGTGAAGGTGACGGCGTTGCTGAGCAGATTGAGCAGGATCTGTCGAATGCGCCCCGCGTCGCCGGCGACCCACCGCGGCACCTCCGGGTCCACGCGGATGACGAGGTCGAGCCCCTTGCCCTCGGCCTCGAGCGCCACGAGGCCGCAGGCGTCCTCGAGCGCGGTGATGAGATCGAACTCTGCGACCTCGAGATCGATCCTGCCCGCCTCGATCTTCGAGACGTCGAGGATGCCGTCGATGATCGTCAGTACCGCATTCGCCGACGTGCGCACCGTCTCGCTGTACTCGCGCTGTTCCGGGGTCAGCGGCGTGTCGAGCAGCAGTCCGGTCATGCCGACGACGCCGTTCATCGGCGTGCGGATCTGGTGGCTCATGCTGGCCAGGAACAGGCTCTTGGCCTGCGTGGCGTCCTCGGCCCGCCGTCTGGCGCCTTCGAGTTCGAGCCGGCGGCGATGGTCGGCAAGCGTCCGCTGCCGGAGCACGTTCGCGCAGTAGCTACAGGCGCCGACCTGGAAGAGTGCGATGCCGACGTGGAAGAGTCGCGTCATCGTGGTGACGTCGTTCACCTCGAAGAAGGCGAACGGCACGCCCGAGTCGTGGAGCAGCGCGAACAGAACCTGCTGCGCGAGGATCACGATCGCGCCCGGCCACAGGCTCACCGAGTCCTGGTAAAGGATCATCAGGGTGAAGGCCGTCGGGAACCAGGAGTGCATCTCCGCCAGGCCCTGCATCTGGACGATGTGCAACGCCACGAAGGTCTGCAGTGCGACGCCGGCGACGCAGCGGGTGAGGAAGTGGCGCGGCAGCAGCGCGGCCGCGACGAGGAATATCGCCGCCGCCGCACCGCCGACCAGCAGGGCCGTGGCCCAGGTGTCGTAGACCGGCGCCAGCGCCAGGCCGATCACGAAGTGCAGGGCGATGAAACCGCCCATCAGGCGGTCGACGCGGGCGTAGACGCCGTCCATGGCGGCGCGGGTCTCGGCGGCGGTCAGCGGGCGCTCGGCGATCGCGCGGTCGGTCGCGGTCGCGGCGCGCCGGAAGGCTACGGGCGAAGGGGTGAACATCTGGCTGGCACCGGTCGAGGCCGTGTCCTGAATCGGCAGGTGCGGCCGCCGTCTTCAACCGCCGAACTGAGTGCGCTAGCTCGGGGGGCGTGCCGCGCCGACGGAGCGCAACACGCCATCGACGCTGGCGAGCAGTTGATCGGCGGTGAACGGCTTGGCCAGGAAGGCGTAGCGTCCGGCCTGCACGCCGCGCCTGAGCAGATCTTCACGGACGTAGCCCGAGCAGACCAGCACGCCCATGCCGGGTGCGAGCGCGGCGGCGCGCTCGATCACGTCGGCGGTGCGCAGACCCGGCATCACGCCGTCGATGCACATCACCGCGTAGCCGTGGCTATTTCCGAGCAGCGCGAGCGCCGAGTCGCCGTCGGCGGCTTCGTCCACGTCGTAACCGCGCGTGGCCAGGGTGCGCACCACGTTGGTGCGGACGTCGTCACGATCTTCGACGACGAGAATGCGGCCGCTTCCGCCGGTCAGCGCATGCAGGGTGGCGGCCGACGGTTCTCCTGCAGGCAGCGCGCCAGCATGCTCGGGCAGCAGCAGGGTAAACGTCGTGCCCCGTTCGGGCGCCGACGTCACATCGACGCGACCGCCGGCGTCCTTGGCAAACGCGTACACCGTCGCCAGGCCGAGTCCGGTGCCGCCGCGCTCGCCCTTGGTCGTGAAGAAGGGATCGAAGATGCGCTCGAGTGTCTCCGCGTCCATGCCGTGCCCGGTGTCGGCGACGCGCACCACGATGCGGGGGCCGTCCGCATCCGTGGGCTCGCGCGCGGCAGCCCGCTGCCGCTCGCAGCTCACCGTGATGGTGCCACCCCGTGGCATGGCGTCGCGCGCGTTGAGCACCAGGTTGTAGACAGCGCGCTCGAGCCCTGCCAGGTCGACGAGCGCCGCCACCGGTTCGGGTGGGAGCTGGACGGCGAGCACGACGTCGTCGGGCAGCACCCGGCTCAGCGCGCCTTGCAGGCGCTCGAGGAAGTCGGCCATGACCACCGGCTCGCGAGACGCAATCTGGGCCCGGCCGAGCGTGAGCAGCTGCGTCGTGAGCAGGCCGGCCCGCTTGGCGGCCTGCACGATCTCGTCGAGATAGCCGGCCACGTCGGACGGCGACGACAGGCTCAGCCGGGCGACGTCCGCGGTGCCGATGATCACGGTCAGCGCGTTGTTGAAGTCGTGGGCGATGCCGCCGGACATGCGCGCCAGCGCCTCGAGCCGCCGCGCCTGGTCGAGCGCGTGCTGGACCCGCTCGCGCTCTTCGCGCTCGTGTGCCCGTTCCTGCTCGGCACGTTCGAGCGAGAGCCGTTGCCGCAGCTCACGGTCGGCGAGCTCACGATGGATCTGCACCTGGAGCGCGAGCTGCTCGACGACGTAGAGCTCGAGCGCGGCGACGACGAGTCCGAGGAAGGCGAGGATGACCGTGTGCCGCAGCCACACGGCCGGCAGGCGCGGATCCCATAGCTCGGTCGTGACCGGTGGAACGAGCTCGAGCGTCACCGCGCTCCAGGCCAGCAGGTGAACCCCGAGGACGGTGCCGAGAGCCAGCACGGCGCCGCGCCGGCCGAAGAACAGCGCGGCCGAGAGCACCATGATCATCTGGACGGCCCCGTATCCGACCGTCAATCCGCCGCGCGACGCCAGCAGCAGGGCGCTCGACGCCAGCAGCGCCAGCAGGGCGATCGCCGTCCGCCGGAAGCCGAGAAGGCCGCTGACGGACCAGAGAAGTGGATAGACGAGAACGCTCGTCGACAACCAGAGCGTGCTCCGGTTGAGACCGCCGGTCGCAAGGGTCCCGCCGATCATCACGACGCTGATGAGCGGCATCGCCCCGGCCAGCACCCCCAGCGAAAACCGCAGAACCCGCCGCCGCAGCGCTTCGAGCGGGTCGTCGAGGGGGATCTCGTGGCCGCGCCCCGGATGCGTGGAAGACATGCTCGAACGCGGTGGCACTCTAGCATGACCGCCCCGGAGCTTCCCTGGTGCACGCACGCCGCCGGCTTCCCACTCGCTCGGTGCCACGGTTCCTCGCGAAGGAAGGTTAAGATCCCCGAGAGCTTGGATCGATGAGCGGCGAACTTGCCTGAGCGGGCGCCGGTTCCCGCGCCCGACGGCGCGTTCGACGCCGACGCCGTGTGGATGCTGTTCGAAGGCCGCACCGATCGGATGGTCCAGGTGTGGCGCATCAGCTGCTCTACGTTGCCGCTCTGCGTTGCCGGCCTCGAGTCGGCGGTCGAGGCGGGCGACTGGACCGCAGCGGCGCGGCACGCGCATTCGCTCGCAGGATCCGCGGCCAACTTCGGCGCCCACGCCCTGGTCGCGACGGCGCGTAGAATCGAGGAAGGTGCCGACGCAGGCGGAGTGCCGGCAATCGAGGTCCGTGAGGCGCGAGCGCGTTTCGAGGCGCTCTGCACTGCGATGACGTCGTGGCTCCACCGCGTGAGCGGCGGATCGAGCGCTCCCGCCGGGCCGGGAGACCCGCCCCTGTGATGAACGACCGCGTCCTCTGCGTGGAAGACGATCCGGCGACCCAGGTGATCCTCGGCGGGATCATCGAGGATGCGGGCTGGCGCTCCCAGCCGGCGCTGAGCGCGGCGGCCGCTCGCGAGGTCCTCGCGGCCAGCCCCGAGATCCAGATCGTGCTGCTCGACTGGATGCTGCCCGATGGTTCGGGCGTGGACTTGTGCCGTGAGCTCAAGGCCGCCGCCGGCGCCGCGCTCTACGTCATCCTGGTCACCGTGCGCGGCGCACCGGAAGACATAGAAACTGGTCTCGACGCCGGTGCCGACGATTATCTGGTGAAGCCCGTGAGCCCGGTCGAAGTGCGCGCTCGCATCCGCAGCGGCCTGCGCGCCGTCGACGCTCAGCGGCAGCTCGCCGAACGCGTGGCGCAGCTCGAGGCGGCGATGAAACGGGTCAGCAGCCTGGAAAGCCTGCTGCCGCTCTGTATGTACTGCCGCCGCATCAACAGCTCCGAAACCTGGCAGTCGGTCGAGGACTATCTCTGGGATCACGTGGACGTGAGGGTCTCGCACGGGTGCTGTCCCGACTGCCTCTCGAAGCTCACGCGCCAGCTCGGTCCCGGATAGCTGCCAGCCGGTATATGCTTCCGGCTCGTTCGCTCCGCCGCCGCCTCTCCCGGCCGACGTGCGGAGCCGCGGAGGTCCCCTTGATGACGTCGAAAGCTGTGCTGACGATTGCCGCGTGCGCGATCGGGTCCACCGTCGCGTTCGCTCAGAGTCTCCCGCCGCGCGTGCCGGCGGTGCCCTATACCCCCAAGTCGGTGCAGGCGCCCGCCGATCCCGGCTATGCCGAGTTGATCAAGACGTGCAAGACGCCGCCAGCCGGACGCGGTGGGGCCGGACGCGGCGGCCCCGGGGGGCCGGGTCGCGCCGGAGGCCCGCCGGCACCGGCGGCAGGCGTGCGTGAGTACAAGGTCGCGGAAATCCCCGGCGTGATCGCGTCCGGGCAGCAGTGGAAGTTCCTGTGGCAGGAGGTTGGCAACAACGGCGACGGCATCCTGTTCGATGACGGCGGCCTGCTGCTGGCGCAGAACGACAACAGCCAGGTGCTGAAGCTGGATGACAAGGGCAACACCAAGGTCGCCTACTCCGACACCCACACCGGCGGCGCCCTGTCGATGAGCCCGAAGGGCGCGCTGTTCATGGTCCAGCGCGGGCTGCGGGCCAACGTCACGCAGCTCAAACCGCAGCGGAAGCTGCTCGCCAGCACCTACAACGGCGAGCCGCTCGATTGCATCGGCGGCGTGATCAACGACCTGACGGCCGACAGCAAGGGCGGCGTCTACTTCACGATGGGCGGCGTCTACCACGCGAGCGCGGCGGGTGTGGTCACGAAGTACGGCGAGGGCATCACGCCCAATGGCATCGCGCTCAGCGCCGACGAGAAGACGCTGTATGTGACCAACGGCAGCACGATGGCCGCGTTCGACGTGCAGGCCGACGGCTCGTTGACCAACCAGCGCGAGTTCGCGAAGCTCACCGCCGGCGGCGGGGACGGCAGCACCATCGATGCGGCCGGGCGGGTCTACGTGACCACCCAGGCCGGCGTCGAGGTGCTCGGCCCCGACGGCAAGAACCTCGGGGTGATCCCGACGCCGCGCGGCGTGATCACCGGGGCGTTTGGCGGCAAGGACAAGAAGACGTTCTACATCCTCGCCCGCGGCGCCACCGATGCGAACGGCACCGAGGTAGCCAACGCCGCGCAGGTGTGGTCGATCCAGATGCAGGCGCAGGGATACAAGAAGCGGGCGAAGTGATCTGACGCAGGCAGGCGGGTGAGCGGGTGAGCAGGTA
>DATMDI010000050.1:0-11085 GCA_035557875.1 Vicinamibacterales bacterium | reverse complement strand
GCATCAAGGTGGCCGGCGCCACGATCATGCCCGTCGGCGGCGTCTCGACCTATACCGAGAGCGGCGAAGCGATCCGGCAGGCGGTCAACCAGTGGATCCGGACGAGCGGTGCCTACGACGCTGTCCTGGATTTCGACCAGGTGGTGCGCGATTCCGCCGATCCGAAGCGGCTCCGCCGCGAGTACGATCCCGGCGACCACGTCCACCCCAACGACGCGGGCAACGCGGCGATGGCCGCCGCGGTCGACGTCTCGCTGTTTCGTTGAGGAAGGCACGCATGAGCAAGTGGCCGGTGATTCTGGTGACGGCACTCGTGGCAGCGATTCCCGGTCTGGCGGGCGCGCAGGTGCCTCGCGGCGCGTCGCCGCTGCGCGTCGGCGCCGCCAAGGTCGACGTGACGCCGTCGCAGGGCGAACTGCCGAAGAACGGTTTCGGCGTGCTCGACCATCTGTTCGCGAGAGCGGTCGTCATCGAGAGCGGTGCATCGATGGCGGCACTCATCACGGTCGATGCCGGCGGCGTGCCGACGCCGACTTGGGAGACGGTGACGAAGCAGGTCGAGTCCGAACTGAAGATTCCGGTGGCGAACGTCCTGCTGACGGCGACGCACACGCACAGCGCCGGCGGACAGCGTGGGCCCGACTACGCACAGAGGATCGTGGAATCGGTCCGCCTGGCGAAACAGCGATTGGCGCCGGCGCGCGTCGGTTACGGCACGGGCGTGTCGTTCATCAACGTCAACCGGCAGATCGTCGATCCGAAGACCGGCCGCTGGTGGGAGGGTCCCAACTACGACGGACCGTCGGACAAGACCGTCGCTGTCCTCAAGTTCGAGACCGTCGCCGGCGAGCCGATTGCCGTCTATTACAACTACGCCGTCCACGCCGTGATCGCGGGCCAGCTCGATCAGGTGAGCGGCGATATTCCCGGCGCCGCGTCGCGATACGTCGAGGACTCGTTCGACGACAGGATCGTGGCGGTGTGGTCGAGCGGAGCTGCCGGCGACCAGAATCCGATCTACTTCCAGCAGACCTACGACCTCCGCGAGATCCGTATCAAGGACTACGCCAGGCGCGGCGTCGACATCAGCAACGCCATGCCGCCGGGGGGCGAGGGGCTCGACCGGAAGAATCCGGCCGTGGTCCGGTTGATGAACCAGCAGCGGCAGATGGTGTCGTCGATGGGGCAGTTCCTCGGCGAAGAAGTGCTGCACGTGATGCGGGGTGTCGAGCGCATGGAAACCGCTGCATCCGTGCAGGGTAGCTTCACCATGATCAGCTGCCCGGGGCGCGAACGCACCAATCAGGGGCGTGCCGGTTTCGAGGGGACCTACAAGGACGGGCCGCCGGTCGAGATCCGTCTCGGGTTGCTGCGCCTTGGCGATGTGATGATCGGCGCGGTGAACGCGGAAGTGTTCAACCCGATCGCGCAGCGGCTCAAGCAGGAATCGCCCTACAAGGCCACGATGATGGCCACGCTCACCAACGGGACTGCCCGATCCGGCTACATTCCCGACGACGAGTCGTTCGGCAAGTTGACGTTCGAGGTGCTGTCGTCGCGCCTGAAGCCGGGATGCGCCGAGTCGGCGATCGTCAACGGCATTCTCGGTTTGATCGACAGCTCGCGAAAGGGGGACTGATGCGTGCCTTAGGCTTCCTTGTGATCACGTTCGTCGCCATCGCCATGACTGCGGACGCGCAGCAGCCGCCCGCTGGCGCTCCGGTCGATCGCGCGGCGCAGGAGCGGGCAGCGGCCGAGCTCAACGCGCGCCCCGACACGCCGGGCACCGGACGGTTCCCCGCGATGAAGGAAGAAGTGCCGTCGCTGCCGCGCCACGTCGTCTACCGTCCCAAGGCGCTCGACGGGCTGGGCAGACAGAAGCTGGGTGTGGTGGCGTGGGGCAATGGCGGGTGCTCCGACGACGGCGCGAGCAGCCGGTTTCATCTGCTGGAGATCGCCTCGCACGGCTATCTCGTGATTGCGAGCGGCCGCATCTTGAGCGGCCCGGGCGCACCGCCGCGACAGCCGCGTCCGGTGGCGCAGGCCGGTGCGATTCCTCCACCGCGCACGCAGGCGTCGGATCTGACCGAGGCGGCCGACTGGGCGCTCGCCGAGAACCAGCGCCGCGGCAGCCCCTACTTTGGCCGCATCGATCCGTCGCTGGTCGCCTATTCCGGCTGGAGCTGCGGCGGCCTGCAGGCGCTGGCAGTGGCGAAGGATCCGCGCGTGAAGACGCTGGTCCTTCACAACACGGGTGTGTTCAACGAAGGGCAGAGCATCTCAGGGCTCGATGTACGGAAGGATGTGCTGCAGACGCTGCATACCCCCTCCATCTACATCCTCGGCGGGCCGACCGACATCGCGTATGCCAACGGCATGGACGACTTCAACCGGATCGCGCACGTGCCGGTCGCGGTGGCCAACCTGCCGGTCGGGCACGGCGGAACCTTCAATCAACCCGATGGCGGTGCCGCCGCCTCGGTGGCCGTGAGCTGGCTGGACTGGCAGCTTCGCGGTGACACGCGAAGCGCGAAGCGTTTCGTCGGCGAGGACTGCGGCCTGTGCCAGGACTCTCAGTGGTCGCTACAGCGCAAGCAGATGGCCGCCACCCGTGGGAGCAGGTGAGTGATGCGCGCAACTGTCCTGTTCGGGATCTCGCTTCTGGTCGCGACCGCCGGCTATGCGCAGTCGATCAAAGTCGACACCGGCCTTGTCGAGGGGACCGTGGAGGACGGGCTCCGCATCTATCGAGGCATTCCTTACGCCGCCCCGCCGGTGGGGAACCTGCGCTGGCGGCCGCCGCAGCCGCCGGCAAGATGGGACGGCGTACGGGCGGCACAGGAGTTCGGCCGCCCATGTCCGCAGACCAACGCCGCAATCTCCAACCTGCCGGCGCCGTCTGAAGACTGCCTGTTCGTCAACGTCTGGACTCCGGCTCGCGACGGCGAACGGCTGCCGGTCATGGTGTGGATCCATGGCGGCGGCTTCACCGCGGGCACGCCGGCGGAGCAGCTCTATCACGGTGAGTGGCTCGCCAAGAAGGGCGTCGTCGTGGTCTCGGTGGGCTATCGGCTCGGCGTGTTCGGGTTCCTGGCTCATCCTGAGCTGACAGCCGAGAGCGAACACCACGTGTCGGGCAACTACGGTCTGCTCGACATGATTGCGGGACTGCGGTGGGTGCAGAAGAACATCGCCGCTTTCGGCGGCGATTCCGGCAAGGTGACGATCTTCGGCGAATCGGCCGGCGGCATCGCCGTCAGCCAGCTCGCCGCCTCGCCGCTCGCCAAGGGGCTCTTCCATCGCGCGATCTCGGAGAGCGGCGGATCGTTCGGTCCGATCCGCGCCGGTGGAGCAGGCCCGGGCGAGAACATGCAAGGGCTGGCGACCGCTGAAAAGGACGGCGCCGCGTGGGGTGCGTCGATCAGTGCGTCGACGTTGACCGCGTTGCGGAGCCTCCCCGCCGACAAGCTGCTGGCCGCCGCGCAGCGGCAGCGCGGCATCGCCTGGCCCATCACCGATGGATGGGTGATTCCCGACGATCAATACCGGTTGTACGAGGCGGGGAAGTACCACGACGTGCCGGTGCTGATTGGCTACAACTCGGACGAGGGCGCGAGCTTCGGGCCGCCGGCCTCGCAGCAGGCCTACGTGGAAAGCGTGCGCCAGCGCTACGGCCAGTTTGCCGATCGCCTCGTGGCCGCGTACCCGGGCGGAGATACGGCCGCAGCAAGGAAGACGGCGCGCGATTTGACGCGCGATACGGCCTTCGGCTGGCACACGTGGACGTGGGCCCGTCTCCAGGACAAGACCGGCAAGTCCAAAGTGTTCCTCTATTACTTCGACGAGCATCCGGACTACCCCGCGGACTCGCCGCGGGCCGGCTTCGGCTCGGCTCACGCCTCTGAGCTGCCGTACGTGTTCCGGCAACTCCGGGAACACAATCGGCCGCCCGCGACGCCCGTCGACGAAGCGATCTCGGATCTGCTGCGGACCTACTGGACCAATTTTGCCAAGACCGGAGATCCCAACGGCGGCATCCTGCCGAAGTGGCCCGCGTTTACGAACGTCGCGCCGCAGATGCTGCAAATCAAGACGGGCGCCACGCAGGCGATTCCAGTGGTGAGCGCCGATGGGCTGAAGGTCCTCGACAACTACTTCGCCTGGCGCCGGCAGACGCCGGCCCAGACGCACTCGCAAAAGACGATCACGTCGGCCGAGTGCACGGCCGCACGACTCGGTGAGGCGGTGCCGACGTCTGCCATCGGTGAGCCCGTGCGCAGTGTGACGCTGTCGGCACCAGCATGGGTCGAGGCGGCCAACGGCACGCCGGCCCACTGCCGAGTGGACGGCGTAATGGCGCCGATCAGCAGCGATGCAACCGCCCGGCCGATCAACTTCCGTGTCGTGCTGCCCGCCGCGTGGAACCAGCGTGCGGCGCAACTGGGCGGCGGCGGCATGAATGGCATCATCCCGAACCTCACAGGCGGAGTGCCCGGCGGCCCACCGTCGGTGCTGGAGCGCGGGCTGGCGACCTACGGCAGCGACTCCGGGCATCAGATGGCGTTCGGGCGCGGCCGGGGTGCGGTGCCGCCGGGAACGAATCTCAGCGACGACTGGACGCTGAACGAGGAGGCCATCGCGAACCTGGGGTACGCCCAGATGAAGAAGACGCACGATGCCGCGATGGTGCTCATCGAGCGGATGTACGGCGAGCGGCCGCGATTCAACTACTACATCGGTACGTCGCAAGGTGGGCGCGAGGCCCTCACGGTGGCGCAGCGGTATCCCGCCGACTACGACGGCATCGCCGCGAACGTGCCGATCGTCGGTTTTTCAAGCCTCATGCTCGCGCCCGAGCTGATCCGGATCCACGAGAAGCCGCTGGCCAACTGGGTGACGCCGGCGAAGATCAACGCGATCCGCGGCGAGTTCGTGCGGCAGTGCGACGAGCTCGACGGCCTGGCCGACGGGATCATCAACAACTACGTGGCGTGTCGCGGCATCTTCGACGTGACCCAAGGCGCGAAGAACCGTCACCCGTGGACCGCGAAGCGCTGTGCGAACAACGTCGACCCGAACCCTGCCGACACGAGCGCCGGCGCCTGTCTGACCGACGGACAGATGTCGACGCTGGAGTTCGTCTACTCCCGCTACAAGTTCGCCACGCCGCTGGCAAACGGGACGAAGACCTTCGGAATGTGGCTGCCCAACACGGATCCGTCCGGCAGCGGACTGATTCTCAAGGACCGATTCGCCGGGCAGGAGGCCGCGCCGTCAGGGGCGCCGATGCACTCGCACCTTGGCGCGCTCGGTGTCACGGGCTTTCTGATGAAGAACCTGGCGGCCAACCCGCTCGACTACACGGAGGGCGGGGCACTCGATCGCCGCCGTCACGAGCTGTCCGCCATCCTCGACGCCACCAATCCGGATCTGACGGCCTTTCAGAGGCGGGGCGGCAAGATGATTGTGACCATCGGCACCAACGACACACTGGCCTCGCCGGGCGCGCAGCTGGACTACTACCAATCGGTCGTCGACAAGATGGGGCGGGCGACGGTGGACCGGTTCGCGCGGCTCTTCGTGATGCCGCAAACCGGGCATGGCCTGAGCGGCACCAACTACAACGTGGATGGAAAGGGGCGCGAGATTCCCCCCGTGCCGATTCCCAATCGCTACGATCAGGTCGCGCTGCTGTTCGACTGGGTCGAGAAGGGCGCAGCGCCCGGCATGGCGGTGACTCTGATGGCCGGCGAGAAGAGCCTGCCGCTCTGCTCGTACCCGACGTATCCCAAATACCAGACCGGCTCTCCGGCGGCGGCCGCGTCGTACGTGTGCACTCAGCCGTGATGCGACCGACATGGTGCTCATGACGAAGCCACGCTCTTTCTCCTCCGTCTGCGCGGGGCTACTGATCCTGGCCTTCGCCGCCAGCGCGGAGCGCAGCGGATCGGCCGCGCAGGATTCGATGGCGCCGGGCGCCGCCGGTTGCGCCGCATTGGGCACGGGCGTGGTGGCGGGGCTCGCAACGATGCGGACGACCTACGAGGACGGCTCCGCGGCGCAACCCGCCCACTGCATCGTGCGCGGATCAGCGTCACCGCATACCGGCACCGACGGCAAGGCCTACGAGACCCGCTTCGAGCTTCGCCTGCCGACCATGTGGAGCGGCCGCTTCCTGTATCAGGGCGGTGGCGGCAACGACGGCATCGTGGCGCCAGCCGTGGGTCGTAATACGGGGGCATTCCCCGAAACGGGACTGCAGCGTGGGTTCGCCGTCGTGACGACCGACGCGGGGCACCAGGGCGGCACGCCCGAGTTCGGGCTCGATCCTACGGCGCGCGTCGACCATGCGTACGCCGCCCACGAGCGGACGGCGACGCTCGCCCTGGCGATCGTGGCGCGCTACTACGGCCGCGCGCCTGATCGGCGGTACTTCGTCGGCTGCTCCGGCGGCGGGCGGCAGGGGATGATGTTCGCCCAGCGCTATCCCGCGTACTTCGACGGCATCGCGATTTGTGCCCCGGCGATGCGCGTCTCGAGCGGGGCGACGATCGCCTCGGCGTGGGACACGCAGACGTATCTCTCGATCGCGCCGCCGAACACGGAGGGGCAGCGCGTGCTCAGCCGCGCGTTCAGCGATGCCGACCTCGCACTCGTATCCCGCGCCATCGTCGCGGCGTGCGACGGGGACGACGGGGCGATGGATGGGATGGTGCAGCGCCCCGACGCCTGCCGCTTCACACCGAAGACGTTGCAGTGCGCGGGTGGCAAGGAGGCGACCTGCCTCACGCCGGCGCAGGTCGCCGCGCTCGAACGGGCGTTCGGCGGACCGCGGATGTCGTCGGGCAAGGCGCTCTACGTCGGACAGGCCTGGGATCCAGGGATTGCCGCGCCGGGCTGGCGGCAGTGGAAGCTCGGCACGTCGCAGACGGGCGCGCCCAACGCCGCGAATGCCACGCTGATGGCCGGCGCGCTCGCGCACGAGTTCTTCACGCCGCCCGATCCGGCCTTTTCGATCACGGCGTTCGACTTCGATCGCGATCCGGCGCGGATGGAGGCGTTCTCGGCCGTCTTCGACACCTACCGCGACGCGACGCTGGCCGCGTTCCGCAAGCGCGGCGGGAAGCTGCTCATCTTCCACGGCACGGCGGACCCGATCTTTTCGGCGCTGGAGTCGATCGACTACTACCAGAAGCTGACGAGCAACAACGGCGGGGCGAGGGGCACGAGCGGCTGGGCCCGCCTGTTCCTGGTGCCGGGCATGAACCACTGCGCGGGCGGTCCGGCAACCGACAGCTTCGATGGCCTCGGCGCGATCACACGCTGGGTCGAGCAGGGGACGGCGCCCGAACGCATCGAGGCGTCGGCGCTGCCCTCCAATCCGTACTTCCCGGGCCGGACGCGCCCGCTGTGCGCCTACCCCGCGGCGGCGCGCTACAAGGGGAGCGGCAGCCTCGAGGACGGCGCGAACTTCGCGTGTGCCGTGAAATGAGCGCGGTGCGCCGCCTGTGCGCCGGATCGCTCGTCTGGGCGATGGTGTGGGTGGCCGCGATCCCTCACACGACGCGGGCGCAGTCATCGCCCGTCCGAGGGCTCTACAACTGGATTCACAGCACGGGCGACGCTGAGCGGAGCTTCGCCTTCTATCGCGACCTCTTCGGCCTCGAGTTGTCGCGCTCGCCGTTTGCTGGTCCCGCGCCGGCCAACGCGCCACCCGAGCGGATTCGTCCCGCAGCCGAGGCCGGCTCTGATCCCCTGGTCTGGGATCTGACGAACACCCATGGCTCGCGCTTCCGCACCGTCTTCATGCGGGCCGCCAACACGCCGTTCGGGCTCGAGCTGTCGGAGTTCTTCGACGTGCCCCGGGGCGAGCGGCCAGCCAACCCGTGGGACCCGGGCGCGGCCACCCTCGTCTTCGCCGTGCGGGACCTCGACGTCGTGGTCTCGAAATTGAAGGCGCGCGGCGCCCCGGTGGTCACGCTGGGCGGCGCCGCGATCGACTCGCCGCGCGGGCGCGCCATCCTGGTCCGCGATCCTGACGGGTGCCTCGTCGAAGTGCGGCAGGCGGCAGCGGCGGCGGTCTCGGCGGCCAAAGCGCCGGGCGAGGTGATCGAAACGTCGATCGGCATCTCGGTGGCGCGGCTCCCGCGCGCCCTCGAGTTCTACCAAGGTCTGCTGGGTCTCTCAGTCGGGGAGCCCCGTACGGCGGACGCGAACGAACTTCGGCTGAACGGCCTTGCGGCTGGCCGGATCACGCAGGCAGTGGTGTCGATTCCCGGCCCCGCGGCGGTACGCGTGGTGCTGTCGGAGTTCTCGCTGCCGGCGCGCGCCGCGCAGGTGGCAACGCCGTTCGCCTGGCGGCTTCAGGACGTGGGGTCTCCGCAGTTCCAGCTCGAGGTCGCTGGGCTCGACGCGCTGATCGAACGCACCACTCGGGCGGGCTACCGGTTCCTCAGCGTCGGACGGAAACCGATTCAGCGGCCATTCGGCCGGTTCGTGTTCGCGATCGATCCCGATGGTGTCCTCGTGGAGTTCGTCGAGCCAGCCGGCCGCGCGCCAAACCAATGAGCGCGATCGATTCGCCGCCGGCTACGTACAGGAGACGATATGAGCGGGATACGAGTGCTGAGTGCGGCTACGCTGTGTGTGGCCGCGACCATTGGCGTCGGCGCGCAGGCACGGGTGCCAGACACCCCCGAGAGTCTCGTCAGCGCCGCTAAACGCGCCGCCGGTGGCGACTACTCCGGAACGTTCCTTCGTATCTGCGTCGCGCCAGACAACCTCGCTGCCGCAGGGCCGCGTGGTGCCGGACCCGGTCCGCGCGTGGTACCGGACCGCGCCACCTGGTACGCGAAGCCCTACAAGGTCTTCGACAACCTGTATTTCGTCGGCACCAGAATCCACTCCGCGTGGGCGCTCACGACGTCCGATGGCATCATCGTCATCGACACGCTCTTCGACTATGCGATCGAGCCGGAGATCGTCGACGGGCTGACCGCGCTCGGCCTCGATCCGCGCTCCATCAAGTACGTGCTGATCAGTCATGCGCACGGCGATCACGATCAAGGGGCGGCGCTGCTTCAGAGCCGGTACGGTGCCAAGATCGTCATGGGGGCGGCGGACTGGGAGTCGACGCTCCAGCGGCCGTCGACCGCCGCGGGCGGCGTGCCGAAGCGCGACATCGTCGTCGGGCCCGGCGGCCTGAAGCTCAAGCTGGGTGACACGACGGTGGACGTCATCGCGACGCCCGGCCATACCCCAGGCACGCTGTCCTACTTCTTTCCCGTCAAGGACGGCGGCCGGACGCTGATGGTGGCGTACGCCGGCGGTACTGCGTTCAATTTCCCGCGGCGTCCGGAGAACTTTGCCGTGTATCGCGACAGCCAGCGGAAGATGACCGAGGTGGCAGCGGCGGCAGGCGCCAATGTGCTCATGACCAACCACACCGAGTTCGACCGTGCCTTCGATCGCGTGCGGCTGGCGCAGCTGCCGCGTGCAGCAGGGGAGAAGCACCCATACGAGACCGACGCCGCCACTGTGCTTCGCTATTTCGAAATGGGCGCCGACTGCGCCGAGGCCGAGCGGCTGTCGATCAAATAGCGGCTAGAGGACATGAACGAGCAACACCTTCGTGTCGGGGCAGGACTCGCCGCGCTCGTCGTGGCGTTATCGGTCGGACGTCGTTGATTACCGACCCGCCCGATGGCCGCCTGCCGCCGATGACCCCCGGCGGGCTGGCGCGTCGTGCTGCGAGTGAGGCGGCGCTCAACGGCGTGCCGTCCGGGCCCGAAGATCGTCTCTTGCAGGAACGCTGCATCACCTATGGCTCGCCGAGGCTGGTCGCCGGCTACGCGCGAGGACATGTACGAGTACGCCTGCCACGAAGGGAACTACGGGCTGCCGGCGACTCTGCGCGGCGCGCGGGCACAGGAGCGTGCCACCGGAACTGGAACCCAATCGAAATAGACCGGACGATGCCATGACATACATGAAGGACATTGCCAGATTCGTGTGCCTCCTGACGCTGGGAACGGCGTCGCTTTCCATCGCCTTCGCGCAGGCCCCGGACCAGGCGGCCGTGGGCGGTCCCATCGTGTCGATCAGTGCCGGGCAACTGCGCGGCAGCGCGAGTGCGGGCGGCGGGGCCGTATTCAAGAACATTCCGTTTGCCCAACCCCCTGTGGGCGACCGGCGCTGGCGGGAGCCGCTGCCGGCGACCGCGTGGATCGGCGTCCGCGATGCCACGTCTTTTGGTCCGATGTGCCATCAGAACGACAACGCGCAGTTGCCCCACAGCGAAGACTGCCTGCAGCTGAACGTGTGGACGCCCACGTTGTCCCCGCCCTCGCCCCTGCCCGTCATGGTCTGGGTCCACGGTGGCGGCAACGTCGCCGGATCGGGAGTGGAAGCGCTCTTCAACGGTGACGCCCTCGCCCGCCGTGGCGTCGTGGTGGTCAATATCAACTACCGGCTCGGCGTCTTCGGTTTCTTCGCGCATCCCGAACTCACCCAGGAGTCTCCGCACCGTGCGGCGGGAAACTACGGGCTCGCCGATCAGATTCTGGCGCTGCGCTGGGTGCGTGAGAACATCGCCAGGTTCGGTGGCAACCCGGAGAACGTCACCATCTTCGGCGAGTCGGCCGGCGCCAACGATGTGAATGCGCTGATTGCGTCGCCGCTGACCACGGGATTGTTCGCCCGGGTCATCGCCCAGAGCGGTCCCATCGGCACGCAGTTGTCCTTGCCCGTTTCGGAAAAGCGAGGCGTCGACCTTGCGGCCCGGTTGGGCATCACCGGTCCGCACGCAATCGCCGCATTGCGCGCGCTGTCGGCCACGGAGCTGATGGAGAAGGCAGCGCAAGGCGGAATCGGCCTCAATGTCGACGGCTGGGTCCTGCCAGTGCAGGCCTCGACGATCTACGCTGAGGGTCGCCAGCAAAAGGTGGCCTTGTTGATCGGGAACAACTCACAGGAGATGCAGCCTCGCGGAACGCCGGGAGATATTCGCCAGATGATCTCGGAGCGTTACGGCCCTCTGGCTGAGCGTGCCCTGGCGGCGTACGGAGTGAGCGGCGCCGCCGATCC
>DATMDI010000049.1:0-6675 GCA_035557875.1 Vicinamibacterales bacterium | reverse complement strand
CGCGGCCACGAAGGTCCTTCCTGGCGCCGTCGTTCTGCACCGCCTGAACCGCACGGAGTACGCGAACGCCATCCGCGATCTCCTCGATTTGCGGATCGACGTCACGACGCTGCTGCCGCCGGACGACTCCGCGAACGGTTTCGACAACATCGCCGGGTCGCTCACCATCTCGCCGACCCTCCTCGAGTCGTACGCAACCGCGGCGGCGCGCATCGCGCGCATGGCGATCGGCTACTGGAAGTCGCCGACCGAGGCCACCTATCTCGCCACGAACGACGCGTCGCAGAACCAGCGGCTCGAGGGGATGCCGTTCGGCACCCGTGGCGGCATCGTGGCCCGCCACGACTTCCCGGCCGACGGCGAGTACAAGTTCTCGATCCAGAACTTCGGGATCGGCAGCTTCGTACCCGGGGAGCAGCTGGCGCTCATCATCGATGGTGAACGGGCGCATGTGTGGCCCTACCGTGGTGTCGGGCTCGCCATAGGTATGACGGCTGACACGGACGGCACCCTCGAGGTCACCGTGCCCGTGCGCGCCGGCTCGCGGCTGGTCGGCGCGACGTTTCTGGCCACGAACTATCGCCCCAGCCTCGACATCATCCGCCAATACGATCGGAAGTCGCTCGAGAACAACAACATCCCGCAAATCGAGTATTACCCGGCGATCGGCTTCGTCCGCATTCAAGGCCCGTTCAACGCGCAGCGTCCCGCCGATTCCGCCAGCCGCCGCAGGATCTTCACCTGCCGGCCGGGAATTGGCCGGAGTGCACAGCCGGTGCTGAGCGATCACGCGTGTGCACGGCAGACCCTCACCACTCTGGCGCGCCGCGCCTACCGCCGACCGCCGACGGCCGACGAGGTAACGGGGCTGCTGGTGTTCTTCGAGCAGGGACGCAAGGACGGCGGCTTCGACGACGGGATCGAGTTCGCACTGCGCCTCATTCTGGCCAGCCCCCACTTCCTCGTGCGCGCGGAACAGGAACCGGTGACGCTGCGCGCCGGCCAGCCGTACCGTATCCGCGATATCGAGCTCGCCTCGCGCCTGTCGTTCTTCCTGTGGAGCAGCATTCCCGATGACCAGCTGCTGACGCTCGCGACGCAGGGGCGGCTCAGCCAGCCTCGCGTGCTGGAGCAGCAGGTGCGGCGCATGCTGGCCGACCCGCGGTCGGAGGCGCTGGTCTCCAACTTCGCGCAGCAGCTGCTGTATCTGCGCAACCTGCCCGCCACGTCGCCCGACGGCATCTTCTACCCGAACTGGGACGACGAGCTGCGACAGGGCTTCAGGCGCGAGTCCGAGCTGTTTTTCGACAGCGTGATTCGCGAGGACCGCAACGTCGTGGACCTGCTCACGGCCGACTACACCTTCGTGAACGAGCGCCTGGCCCGGCACTACGGAATCCCCAACGTCTACGGGCCGCGGTTCCGGCGCGTCACGCTGCCGCCGGAGCTCGACTACCGCCGCGGGTTGCTGGGGAAGGGCAGCTTCCTGGCCGTCACGTGGACCCAGAACTTCCGCAGCTCGCCGGTCAAGCGCGGCGTGTGGGTGCTCGAGAACATCCTCGGAACGCCGCCGCCCGAGCCGCCGCCGAACGTGCCGGCGCTGGAGGAGACCAAGGGCGAGAGTGGCAAGGCGCTCAGCCTCCGCGAGCAGATGACGCTGCACCGGGCCAGTCCCACTTGCGCCGGGTGCCACAAGATCATGGATCCAATCGGGTTCGCGCTCGAGAACTTCGACGCCGACGCGAGCTGGCGCACGAAGCAGGGCGGTGACGGCGGGGTGCCGATCGACGTCAAGGTGAAGCTGTTCGATGGCCAGGAGGCCGAGGGGCCGGCCGGCCTGCGGGCGGCGCTGCAGCGGTATTCGCCGCAATTCGTGCGGATGTTCGTCGAGAAGACGATGACCTACGCGTTGGGGCGCGGGCTCGATTACAGCGACATGCCGACCGTCCGGGCCATCGCCCGCGAGGCGGCGAAGGACGGCAATCGCTTCTCGTCCATCGTGCTCGGCGTGGTGCGAAGCCCCCAGTTCCAGATGCGCGAGAAGGCCGCGAGTGCGGCGGTGAGCACACACTGATCGACGCGTAGGTGTCGGGTCGGACGTGCCCGAACAGGAGCTGCGACGATGTATCTGACCAGGCGGCACATTCCAAGGCGGACGTTCCTTCGCGGGGCTGGCGTGACGCTGGCGCTGCCGCTCCTGGACTCGATGGTGCCGGCGCTGACGCGGGCGCGGCTGACGGCCGCGGCGCCAGTCCGGCGCTTCGTCGGCGTCTGGCACCCCCACGGCGCATCGCCCGGGTACTGGAGCCCGCTCCAGGCCGGGTCGAACTTCGACTTCTCGTTCATCACCAAGCCGCTCGAGCCGTTTCGCAACCGCGTCGTCCTGATCAGCGGGCTCGACATGCCCGAGGCGATGGCGACCACGGACGAACCGGGCGGCGACCACGCCCGCGGCGCGGTGCTGCTCTCGGGCGCGCGGCCGCGGCGCAACGCCGTGAGCCCGTTCCTCGGCACCACGGTCGATCAGATGATCGCGGCGAAGTACGGCCAGGACACGATCCTGTCGTCGCTGCAGCTCGGCGTCGAGGACACCGGCAACTTCGGCAACTGCAACTGGGGCTACAGCTGCGCCTACACGAACTCGATCTCGTGGACGTCGCCGACGCAGCCGCTGCCCACCCAGGTCAATCCGCGCGTTGTCTTCGAGCGGCTGTTCGGCGATGGCACCAGCGTTGAAGAGCGCCGGCTCGACCGGCAGCGCAATGCGAGCATCCTCGACGCCGTCGTCGGGCAGCTGGGCACGTTCAAGCGCAACCTGGGCGCCGACGACAAGGCGCGCGTCGACACCTATGTCGACACCATTCGCGAACTCGAACGCCGCATCACGATCGCGATGGAGAACTCGGTGAAAGAGCCGTCGGCCGACGTGGCGTTCGGCCTCCCCGAGAGCAAGCACCTGCATTTCCGCCTGATGTACGACCTGATGGCGCTGGCGCTCGAAGGCGACATCACGCGCTCGATCACCTTCATGCTCGGCCGCGACTTGAGTGGCGCCAGCTTCCCGGAATCGGGCTACACCGGCGGCTGGCACGGCACGTCCCACCACGGGGACAAGCCGGAGAACATCGCGAACTACGCCAAGGTGAATCGCTATCACGTGCAGAACCTGGCGTATTTCTGCGAGAAGCTGCGGGCGATTCCCGACGGCGACGGCTCGCTGCTCGACCACGTGCTGATCTACAAGGGCAGCAACATGGGCAACTCGCACCGGCACGCGCACGAAAAGGTACCGGTCGTGCTCGTGGGCGGTATCGACGGCACGTTCAAGGGCAATCGCCATCTGGTCTTCCCCGACAATACCCAGCGGACGTCGAACATGTTGTTGAGCGTCCTGCACCTGTTCGGCGTCGAGGCGGACAAGATCGGAACCAGCACGGGTCCGCTGCAGCCGCTCGAGATGGCCTGAGCCGATATGCCCATGTCACGGACCACGCGGGCGCGATGGCTTGGAGCCGCGGCGTTGGCACTGGCCGGCGTCGCGTCGCTTTCGGCGCAGGGCCGTGCTACGCGGCCGCAGGTGGTGCCGCCGCAGGGCCCGGTGCGACAGGTCGTCTTCAAGCACTGCACCAACTGCCACGGCATCGACGACTACGCTTACAACGCACTCGATCGGGCGAGGTGGGACGCGCTGCTCACGGCAAAGCACCGGGGGCTGGACGTGCCGCTCCCTGCCGAGTCGCGAGCAGTCCTGCTCGACTGGCTCGAGGTGCGCTTCGGCCCGGAGTCAAAGCCGTTCCCGCGCGCCTACATCGCCCAGGAGGTCACGACGTTCTTTGCCGACGCCGAGGCGGAGGCCCTGCTCAAGCGCGCCTGCACCTCGTGCCACGGTATCGAGCGGGTGAACGGCGCGCGCTTCAGTCCCGAGCGGTGGCGCGTCGTGACCGTCGACATGCGCGAGCGCGGTGCCAAGCTCGAAGACGAAGAGCTCGAGGAGCTGGTGGAATGGCTCGGGCGCACCAAGGGTACCAACGACAGCGATCGCCAATAACGTGGAAGGCTTCAGGCTTCGGGCTTCGGGCTTCAGGACGGGACCGGCGCGGTTCGCGGCCGCCGCCGTCGCGGTGTCGTTCGCCGTGGGTGTAGCGTCAGCCGCGGACGGCGTGCTCGAGCTGCGTGCCACCGTCGTCTCCGCGGCGGCGGGCGGCGCGCTGACCATCACTGTGCTGCGCTGGTCGACGGATGCCGAGCGCTCGCCGCTGCTCGCCGCCGTGTCGGCGCCGCTGCCGGTTCCTGCACCGCCCGCGGGCGGCCGAGCCGCGGGTCGCGGCGGCCGTGGCGCCCCGCCTCAGACGCCGGCCCAACGGCTGGCGGTGGCTGTCAAGACCGCGCCCACGCTCGGCTACATCTGGGGTGAGGGCGTGACCGGCTACTCGATCAAGTACGCGTGGCGGTCGCCGTCGGCGGATCGCATCATCGTCGTGATCGATCGCCGGCTCGGCGCCCACGCGCCCGAGTGGGGCCTCGCGGCAAGCGCCGCGCCCGAGGCGGACTTCACCGTGATCGAGCTGCACCTTGACGGCGCCGGCGCAGGCGAGGGCAAGAGTTCGCTGTCGGCTGCCGTGATCGTCGACCCCGCCGCGCCGACGCTCGCCCTCGATCGCTTTGTTGCGGCGCCGGCCCTGCTCAAGGTGTCCCGATGATGCGTATCCTTCGATTGCTTACCGCACTCTGCCTCGGACTGGTTCTGCTGGCTGCGGCAGCCGCCCACGCGGCCACCGCGGAGGTCGCAGACGCCGCCAGCCGAGGGGATCGCGGGGCGGTTCGCGCCGCGATCGGTCGCAAAGCCGACGTCAATCTGCCGCAGGTCGATGGCACCACGGCGCTGCACTGGGCGGTGGAGCGCGACGATCTCGAGTTGACAGATCTGCTGCTTCGCGCCGGCGCGCGCGTCACCGTGCGGACGCGAGAGGGTGTGACGCCGCTGCAGCTCGCGGCGATCAACGGCAGCGCGCCGATGATCGACCGCCTGATCAAGTCGGGCGCGGATCCGAAGGTCCCTCTTACCCCCAGCGGCGACACCGCCTTGATGATGTCGGCGCGCACTGGCAAGACGGAGGCGTTGCGCGTGCTGCTCGAGGCCGGCGCGCAGGTCAACGCGCGGGAAAGCTGGGGCGGGACGACGGCACTGATGTGGGCCGTCGCCGAGGGGCACGCCGGCGCGGCGCGGCTCCTCCTCGCGGCCGGCGGCGACGTCAACGCACGGTCGGCCTACGTGGCCGCGGCCAACGGCCGCGGCTTCGAAGGCCGCACGCCGATCGCCAACCGGACCGACGCGAAGTCCGAGGAGTTCGCCAGCGGTTGGCTGACGCCGCTCATGTTCGCGGCGCGCGACGGCAACGTGGAACTGGCGCGCATTCTGGCGGACGCCGGCGCCGACGTGAATGCCGTGGCCGGCGACGGCAAGACCGCGCTGGCGCTGGCCATCTTCAACGGCAATTACGAGGTGGCCTCGCTGCTCGTCGACCGGAAGGCCGACGTCAACAAGGCGGATGCCCAGCGCTTCACCCCGCTCTTCTGGGCCGTCGATCGCCGCAACATGGAGACGGCGCCGAACTTCCCATGGATGGTCACGGCGGACCCGCTCCCGCTCATCCGCAAGCTTCTCGACGCCGGCGCCGAGCCCAATGCCCTGGTCGATAACACGCCGCGGGCGCGCATGCGCGAAGGCTCGCCGCGCATCGTATTCGCCACGGCGCTGATGCGTGCGGCGTTTGCCGCCGACCTCGAGCTGGTGAAGCTGCTGCTCGCGCGCGGCGCGGACCCGACGATCATTTCGAGAGACGGCGAGACGATGGTCTCGGCCGCGGCCGGACTGGCCTTCATCCATGGCTATCACCGCGGCAGGTTGCCCGAGGAGCGGCTGCAGGTGGTGCAACTGTTCGTCGAGTCGGGTAACGACGTCAACCAGGCCGACGACTACGGAATCACGCCGTTGATGGCGGCGGGCAACTACGGCAACGTCCCGATCATTCAGTACCTGATCGATGCCGGCGCCGACTTGTCCGCCCACGACCTGGGAAAGAAGAACGACGGGCAGTTCGGGTCCAGCAACGAGCCGCTGATGCCGATCGACTACGCCATCGGCGTCGGTACGTTCGTGCCGAACAACGCCGTGATCATCCACGAGGACGCCGTGGCGGTCATGGCCAGGGTGATGAAGGAGCGCGGCATCGCGCACACAACTTCCGAGTGCACACTGCGAGGCTTCTCGTGCTCGCAGGCCAGAGTCGATCCCAAGGTGGCGACGCCGGCGGAGATCATGCGCGCCCGGAAGCTGGCGGTCGGCCATCAGATCGAGGGGCTCACCGGAGGCCTGGAAGCGAAGTAGCCGGCGGATATTCCACGCACGCAGATCGGATATTCACGTTTGACACAACCCGCGCGCTGGGTTCTAGGTGGTTCGTGGCGATTCATAAAACCCAGGTAGGAATCGTCGGCGCCGGCCCCGCCGGGCTTCTGCTCGGGCACCTGCTGCATCTCAACGGCATCGACTCGGTCATCCTCGAGAACCGCCCACGGGACTACGTGATCGATCGTGTGCGGGCGGGCGTGCTCGAACAGGGCACCGTGGACTTGCTGCGGTCGATGGGGGTCGGCGGCGGACTCGACAGCCGC
>DATMDI010000048.1:0-2017 GCA_035557875.1 Vicinamibacterales bacterium | reverse complement strand
TGAGCGGATAGCGCAGCAGCCGGGTGCGCAAGTCGAGATCGCGGAGCGACCGCCCCTTGCTGTCGCGGGGGCCCTGCGCCGCAAACCACTCCGCGAACTCCGCCGACCCACGCACCGGGCCCGGGAGCGGCGCCTCGTCGAGAAACAACAGCGCGTCGGCGAGCTCGTACGCCGCCTCGCGCGCCCGCGCTGCCGCGTCGGCGGACGGCTGCGCCTCGGCGACGCGGGCTTCCCAGCCGGCGCGCGCGATGAGATTGGTCAGCTGCGTTTCGTGCGCCAGCACCAGCAGGGCGACGACGTCGCTCGTGGGCGCCGGATACCCCTTCAGGTCGAAGAAGCCCTCGACCGACGCGAGCGGCGCCTTGGGATTGCGCGGCCGCGCGAGGTTCTTCTCCGCCGGCATCACCGGGATGTTCCCCAGGTGCTGCGCCCCGCCGGTATCGCCGGTCACCCACCAGCCGCCCCAGCGCTGCTCGAGCGGGCTGCCCTGCACGGTGGAAAAGCCGTTCGCGTAGGCGTTGGGGTCGTCGGGCAGCGGATACATGCTGGTCGTCATCAGGCCGGGCACGCCACGCGTGTCCCACGACAGGTGGCACGCGAGGCACTCGGTCTGCCGGCGCAGGGTGAGCGGCGGGTCCGACTCGCCCCGGGGTTTCTGCGGCAGCGTATAGAAGATCGCGCCCTGGCGGCGATCGGCGGCCGCGATCTCGAGCACGTCGGCGCCACGCACCCACCCGACGAAGACGCTGCCGTTGGAGAACAACGCCCGGGGGTTGTGGATCGTTACCAGCTCGGCCTGGAAGCTGGTCTTGGAAAAGACCAGCGTCTGCGACGACACCGGAATCCCCAGGGCCTCGAGCAGCGAGCGCAGATATCCGTTTCCCGCGTCATAGGTCAGACGCGATTCCCCTGCCGTCAGCCGTTGGTTCAGGCGCTCGACCGGGTTGTCCAGTTCGCCCGACGAGTAGCGGATGGCGGGATGATCCCGCGAGAGGACGAAGGCGTCGCGGCGCTGGGCCGCCACCAGCGAGGTGACGAACACAGCCGCGGCGGCGGCGAGCACGGTGGCCGAGCGCGATGAGGGCCTCATGGGGGACTCCCGATATTCTCGCTGATTGACGGCCCGGCCGTGCCCCCCTGAACGGGCTTCCGTGCAGCCCCAACCCCGAGGGACCGATATCAGGGGTATGAGGGTGCACGCGCCAATGGGACCGCCTGAGCCGGTCTCCATGCTGTTTTCCGAGCCCGACGAGGCCGAACGGGTCCGCCGCCGCGAACGGAAGCGGGCGCACGACGCCGAACGGACGCTCGACGGCTGGGAACGCTATCGAGCCCTCATCGACGCCAGCGACGAAGCGTACGAACTCATCGACATCTCGAACCGCGAGGCCCGCTTCGCCCTGATCCTGATGGGCGCCTTGAACGCCGTCGCGCTCGTGCTGCTCACCAGGGCCGACGTGCTCAGCCTGCTCCCCGCCCGCGGCCGCTATTGGATGGTGGCGCTCTTCGTCGTCTACATCGTGATGGCGGTCGGCTTCCTGATGCAGGCGATCGAGGCGCTGCGGCCGGGACGCTTCCGCCCGCGCATCTGGGACTGGAACAGCGGCGACGGCGACCGCCCCGCAGGCGTGCGCTACTACGAGGACGTGATCCAGCAGACGGCGGCCGCGCATTGGAAGGCCTGGCAGGGCGTGCGGCTCACGCAGCTGAACGCCGAGATTTCGGTGCAGGTCCACAGTCTGTCGTTGAAAAACCACGCCAAGCACGTCGCGATCCGCCGCCTCTACGGGGGGCTGCGATTGATGGCGCTGGTGCTCGGCGCGCTGATGGTCGTCTTCGCGTTCCTGGTCTGGACGCAGGCCGACCCGCTGAAGAGTCTGCCCAAGTTCGAGACCAGCCGCCCCGCCGTGCGATTGCCTCTGCCGACGGTGCCCTGACGTCTGGCCACCTGAAGTGAAGGCGGCCCCCACGTACACGAGGCATTCGTGCGCATTCGTACGTGGGCCCGGGTCTTTAG
>DATMDI010000047.1:0-3479 GCA_035557875.1 Vicinamibacterales bacterium | reverse complement strand
CGAAGCGGTGGCGGACGAAGTGTTGCCGAAGGGATAAGGCTCAGGGCTCAGGGCTCAGGGCTCAGGGCTCAAGCAAGAGCACTTGTCACAAGCAAACGCTAAGGGGCGTCAGTCGCTCCAGGCCGTGAGCCGTGAGCCACGAGCGCGAAGCAGCGCGATGCGCGCGTCAGCGCGCGAGCAGCTGCTTTGCGATCGTCTGCAGTTGCAGGTTCGTCGTGCCCTCGTAGATCTGGCCGATCTTGGCGTCGCGATAGAGCTTCTCCACCGGGTAGTCCTTCACGAACCCGTAGCCACCAAACAGGTTGACCGCGAGCGACGCGGTGCGCTCGGCCACCTCGGACGCGAACAGCTTGCACATCGCCGCTTCCTTGAGGAACGGCTGCCGCGCGTCCCGCAGCCGCGCGGCGTTGTAGACGAGCAGGCGCGCGGCTTCGATGTCGGTCGCCGCGCGCGCGAGCTGGAACTGCACCCCCTGGAACTCGGCGATCGACTTGCCGAACTGCTTCCGCTCCTGGGTGTAGCGCAGCGCGTGCTCGAGCGCGCCCTCGGCGAGCCCGAGCATCTGCGCGCCGATGCCGATGCGCCCCTCGTTGAGCGTCTCGATCGCGATCTTGTAGCCCTTGCCGGCCTCGCCGAGCAGCTGTGTCCTGGGCACCGCGCACCCCTCGAACAACAGCTCGCAGGTGCTGCTGGCGCGGATGCCCAGCTTGTCTTCCTTGTGCCCGATGGTGAGGCCGGACGTTCCGCGCTCGACGAGAAACGCGGTGATGCCCTTGTACCCGGCCGCCGGATCGAGGGTGGCGAAGACGATGAACACACCGGCCTCGGCGGCGTTGGTGATCCAGAGTTTTCGGCCGTCGAGCACGTAGCCGTCGCCGCGAAGGGTGGCGCGGGTGGTGAGCGCGAAGGCGTCGCTGCCCGAGCCGGCCTCCGACAGCGCATAGGCGCCGACCGTGTCGCGCGCCAGCCGGGTCAGATGGTGGCGCTGCTGGTCGGGCGTGCCCCAGCGCAGGAGCGCGTTGACGACCAGCGTGTTCTGCACGTCGGCGACGACGCCGACGGCCGGGTCGACGCGCGACAGCGCTTCGACGGCGAGAACCGAGTGAAAGAAGCTGGCGCCCGCGCCGCCGAAGGTGTCCGGGATCTCGACGCCCATGACCCCGAGCTCGAACAGCCGGGTCAGCAGGCCTGGGTCCAGCACGCCCCGCTCGTCCATGGCGCGGACGAGAGGCCGGATTTCCCGGGTTGCGAAGTCGAGAACCGAGTCGTGGAAGAGCCGTTCGTCCTCGGAAAGCGTCGTAAGAGCGGACGGTTGAGCGGCCTCCGGGCTCACGACCGCAATGCTATCATCGCGAAAAAGGACAGCTGGCATGCAGAGATGGCCGCACGCACGCCTCGCACGATGGCTCCGCTCCGCGGGCGTGGCGGTCTGCGTCGCCGCTCTTGCGACGGTCGGCACCCACCTGGCTGCGCAGCAGGGTCAGCCGGCACCGCAACCGCGTCAGCAGGGCCAGGATGGCGCGGCCCAGCCTCCGGCCGCGCAGGCGCCGCCCACCGACGCCCCCGTTGCGCCGGTCATTCCGGGGCAGGACGCGCCCGCGATCTTCCGCGGCGGCATCAACTTCGTCCGCGTGGACGTGATTGCGACCGACGGGAAAGGGCAGCACGTCACCGACCTCAAGCAGGAAGACTTCGACGTCTTCGAGGACAACCAGCCGCAGTCGGTGGAGCAGTTCCGCCTGATCAAGGTGGACGGCAATCCGAAGCCGGGCGACCCGCCACCGCGCGCGATCCGCAACCGCGACGACGAAGAGACCGAGGCGGCGCGCGACGACGTCCGCGTCTTCGCGATCCTGCTCGACGACTACCACGTGCGGCGCTCGAACTCGGTGTCGGTGCGCGAGCCGCTGACGCGCTTCATCCAGACGCAGCTGCGTCCCAACGACATGATCGCGATCATGTATCCGCTGACACCGGTCTTCGACGTGTCGTTCACGCGCGACCACGCGTCGATCATCGGTGCCATCAACCGGTTCGAGGGGCGGAAGTACGACTACCGGCCGATGAACCAGATTGAAGAGAACTACGTTCGTTATCCCACCGAGACGGTCGAACGGATTCGGAACGAGGTGGTGATGGGGGCGTTGCGCGGCCTGTCCGTGCGGCTCGGGTCGTTGCGCGAGGGGCGAAAGTCGGTGATCTTCGTCAGCGAAGGCTTCACCGCGATTCTGCCGCCGCAGATGCGCCGGCAGGACGCGTCGCAGCCCGAGAACCCGATCCAGGCGCGCGTCCAGGGCGGGCTGCAGGATTCCTCGGTCGAGGAAACCGCCGCGTGGTTCGGGCAGTCGGACGTGAACAACCGCATGCGCGACGTCTACCAGATGGCGAACCGCAACAACACGTCGGTCTATTCGCTCGACCCGCGCGGGCTGGCGGTGTTCGAGTTCGGGTTGGACGATTCGGCGGCGACGCCCAGCTTTGCCACCGACCGCCGCACGCTGCAGATGACCCAGGACACGCTGCGTTCGCTGTCCGAGGAGACCGACGGGCGCGCCATCGTCAACCGCAACACGCTCTACGAGGGGCTGCAGCAGATGGTGCGCGACTCGAGCTTCTACTACCTGCTCGGGTACAGCTCGAGGGCGCCCACCGACGGCAAGTTCCACGAGATCAAGGTGCGGATCAAGCGCCGCGGGGTTGAAGCGCGCGCGCGCCGTGGATATTGGGCGGCCACCGCTGCCGACATGCTGCGGGCGGCGACGCCCGCCAAGGAGGCCTCGAAGCCGGTGCTCGCCGCGCTGGCGACGCTGTCGGGGTCGATCCAGTCGAAGAGCTATGTGCGCACCTGGGTCGGTACGGAGCGGGGCACGGCTGGCAAGACGAAGGTGACGCTGATCTGGGAGCCGTCGCCCGTGCCCGCCGGCGCGCGTCGCGACCCGCCTGGCGCGCTGGGCGTCCTCGCCGCGACGGCCAAAGGCGACCTGGTGTTTCGCGGCCGGTCCACGCTGCCCGGTGCGCCGGGGACGGGATCGTCGGGTAGCGCCACGGCGCCGCCCTCTGCGGGGGCGCAGCGGGTGACGTTCGAGGCCCCGCCCGGCAAGCTCGATCTGCGGCTCACGGTCGAGGGTGCGAACGGCGCCGGCACGCTCGACCGCGAGGACCGGAGCATCGAAGTGCCCGACCTGACCACGCCGCAGGTCGCCATCACCACGCCACGGATCTTCCGCGGCCGCACGGCGCGTGACATGCAGGCGCTCGCGGCCGACGGCAGTGCGACGCCGGTCATCAGCCGGGAGTTCTCGCGCTCCGAGCGGCTGCTCATCCGGTTCGACGTCTATGCCGCCGGCACCGACGCGCCGGCGCCCACGGCGACGCTCATGAACCGCAGCGGCGACAAGATGGCGGATCTCCCGGTGGTGCCCGCCGCGGCCGGTGGCATGCACGCAGTCGAGGTCGGCCTGAACACGATTCCGTCGGGG
>DATMDI010000046.1:0-2195 GCA_035557875.1 Vicinamibacterales bacterium | reverse complement strand
GTGCCGAAGAGGCGGTCGGTCGCGCCGACGGTGCCCGCCGGATCGCGCTGAGCGAGCTGCTGCCGAACGTGTGGGGCGGCGTCAGCGAGGCGGTGCGCAAGACCAACCTCGAAGCGTTCGGCTTTCCGATCCAGGATCCGTTTCCACGCGTCGTCGGCCCCTTCGACGTCTTCGACGCCCGTGTCTTCCTGCGACAGTCGGTGCTGGACCTGCGCGCCATCAACACTGAACGGGCGGAGAGCCACAGGCTGGCGGCCGCGCGACTGAGTTCTCGCAGCACGCGCGACCTCATCGTGCTCGTCGCCGCCAATCTGTATCTCGAGACGGTGGCGGCCGGCGCGCGGGTTCAGGCGGCCAGGGCGCAGCTCGAGACCGCGCGGGCGCTCCATGCTCAGGCGGTGGACCTGCGTAGCGCCGGAACCGTCGCGGGCATCGAAGTGCTGCGTGCCGAAGTGCGGCTCAGCCTCGAACAGCAGCGCACCACGGCTGCCATCAACACGTTCGAGAAGGCGAAGCTGCAGCTGGCGCGCATGATCGGGCTGCCGCTGCGGCAGGAGTTCACGCTCACCGAGTCGGTGCCGACGCTGCCGCTGCCGCAGCTGACGCTCGAAGAAGTCGTGGCGCAGGCCTACGCGCAGCGTCCCGACTATCTGGCCGCTGAGCAGCGGCTCAAGGCGGCCGAGGCCGAGGTGACTGCGGCGCGCTCGGGCTTTTTCCCGTCGGTCGCGGTCACCGGCGATTACGGGGTCACCGGGCTCTCGGTGGCGCAATCGCTGCCGACGTTCTCGGTGATGGGGCAGGTGAACGTGCCGCTCTTCGAAGGCGGACGCACCCACGGGCGCACGGCGCAGGCCCGTGCCGACCTGGCGCAGCGGCGGGCCGAGCTCGAAGACCTGCGCGGCGCCGTCTACTACAACGCGCGGTTGGCGTTTCTCGACCTGCAGTCGGCCGAGGAGCAGGTGCGGACGGCAACCCGCGCCCGGGAGCTCGCCGATCTTCAGCTGACGCAGGCGCGCGATCGGTTTGCCGCCGGAGTGGCGAGCAACCTCGAGGTCGTCCAAGCGCAGGAAGCGGTGGCGGCTGCCGCCGAGGGCTACATCGCCGCCCTCTACGACCTCAACATCGCCAAGGCGCTGGTGCTCGGCTCGCCCGGCTCGCTCGAGCAGGCGATCGAGACCTACCTGGGGAGCCCCAATCGATGACGGGACGGATCCGGATACTCATCGCGGTCGCCATCGTGGCCGCGCTCGGCGTGGGCGCATGGTTCTACCTGACGCGGGGGCAGGAGTCCACCGACGACGCGCAGGTGGACGCCCATGTCACGCCGGTGGCGGCGCGCATCGGCGGTACCGTGCTGCGGGTGCCGGTCGCCGACAACCAGGCCGTGGACGCGGGAACTGTCCTGGTGGAGATCGACCCCCGGGAATATCAGATCGCGCTCGATCGTGCGCGCGCCGAGCTGGCCAACGCCGAGGCCGAGGCGCTCGCCGCCAACGCCAACGTGCCGATCACCGCCACCTCCACGAGCAGCGGCGTCTCGACGGCACGCAGCGGCATCGAGCAGGCGCAGGCGTTCGCCGACGAGGCGCAGCACAACCTCGACGCGGCCGAGGCGCGCCTCACGTCGGTGCGCGCGAAGGTCTCGGGGGAGGAGGCGGCGGCCGCGCGCGACGAGCGCGACGTCGCCCGGCTGAAGGGGCTCCTGGCCAAGGACGAAGTGTCGCAGCAGCAGTACGACGCCGCCGTGGCGCAGTTGGAGTCGTCGCGCGCCGACGTGGCGGTGGCGCGGTCGCAAGTGCGCGAGGCCGAAGTGGCCATCCAGGTGGCGCGCAGCAGGCTGGCGCAGTCGAAGGTCGCGCAGCAGGTGGCGAGCGCGGGCCTCCGTACCGCGGAAACCGCGCCCGAGCAGGTGGCGGCGATCAGGGCGCGGGCGCAATCGTCGGCCGCGCGCGTGAAACAGGCCCAGGCCGCGGTCGGCCGCGCCGAGCTCGATCTCGAACACACCGTCGTGAAGGCGCCGATCAAGGGGGTGGTCAGCCGCAAGTCGGCCGAGACCGGGCAGGTCATCCAGCCGGGGCAGCCGCTGATGACGATTATTCCGCTCGAACAGGTGTGGATCACCGCCAATTTCAAGGAGACCCAGCTCGAAGACGTGCGGGTGGGGCAGCCGGTCTCGATCGAGGTCGATGCCTACG
>DATMDI010000045.1:0-4348 GCA_035557875.1 Vicinamibacterales bacterium | reverse complement strand
CAGCGACTCGCAGGTGGTGGCGGGCGCGGCGGCAGCTGCCGCCGCGGAGAGAAGCGCGATGCCGAGGCTCAACATGAGAGTCTCCCGTGCCGGCGACTGGGCCGGTCTATTGACGATTGAAACGGTGAACGCGCCCGTAGAGATTGAATTCCGACACGAACAGGTCGCCCTGGCCATTGATCGCGACGCCGTGCGGCGAGAGCAGCAGCCCCGGCCGCCACGCTTCGGGCTTGGCCTGGTTGGTGCCGACCCCTTCACCAGCGTTCTCCCCGATCCGCTCGACGACCTTGCCGGCCTTGTCGAGCACGGTGACGCGGCCGCGCAGCTCGCCGACGACGACGTTGTCGCCGTTCAGCGTGATGGCGGCCGGCAGCAGCAGATCCGAGGCGACCACGCCGAGGAACTCGCCGGTCAACGACAGGTGGACGACGCGGCCGTTGGCGCGGTCCACCGCGATGAGGCGCGCAGGCTGGAAGCGCGTGTCGATCGCGAGCTTGTGCAGCGTGTTGAAGTTGTACGGCGCCTTCTTGCCGCCGAAGGAGGCGAGATACCTGCCGCTCTTGTCGAAGCGGTGAACGTAGTCGCTGGCGTAGCCGTCGGCCACGTAGATGTCGCCGTTCGGCGCCACGTCCAGGCCGGTAAGCAGCAGCTGGAGCTCGTTGCTGCGCGCATTGCGCACCTTGAACTCGTCGGGCACCGCCGACGAGCCGATCGTCATCACGATCGTTCCGTCGAGCCGCAGCTTGACGATCGTCTGCCCGCGCAGCGTCGCGCCGTACAGGAACTCACCCTCGGGCTGCGTACGGATGACGAAGCCGTGGAAGTCGCTGGGCGCCCCGGTGACGTTGCGAAGGAAGGTGCCGTCGGGCGCGTAGACCTGCAGCCCCGCGGCCGGATCCTGCACGCTGACGAACACTTCGCCCTTCGAGCTCACGGCGATGTCGCCGTGCATGTTGCCGAGCTGCGGACGCCCGGCCGGGAGCTTCAGCCAGTCGCCGATGGCCGAGTAGCCGGCGCCCGCGACGGCGGTGACGGTGCAGGCGAGGGCGCCGGCGAGGAGAGCGAGGCGCGCGCGCAGTGGTGTTGGCATGGCAGTCGCCGCGAATTATGTCCGCTCTGCATAGGTTGTTCAACCGCTCGGTCTCGCGTTGTAGAGGCGGGTCCACTCCGTACGTGGAGGTGGGTCGACTCCGTGCGTAGAGGCGGGTCGACTCCGTACGTAGAGGCGGGTCTTCAGACCCGCCTGGAGTAAAGAACGCCCCCTGCTCGCCCGTATTAGTCGCCAGGGCGGGTCCAGTGGCCGTACCCATGTTGGAGGCAGGCAATGGAGCGTGTTGGAAGCTCGAGGCGGATGTTCATCGCGGCTGCAATCGTGGCCCTCACAGCACCGCTGACGTTCGCGCAAAGCCCGGCGGCGACCGCTTTCACCACCGACGCCGATCTCGTGGTCGGCGGCCTGGCGGTGCCCAAGGGCACCTACACGCTGTACGCGTGGGTCCAGAACCCGGCCGCGTGGGACCTCATCATCAGCAAGCAGACCGGGCAGTGGGGCCTCAGCTACGACCCCAAGCAGGATCTCGGGCGCGTGAAGATGATGATGAGCAAGCCGCCGGCCCTGGTCGAGACGTTGAAGTACACGATCGCCGACAAGGGAAAGGGGCAGGGGGAACTGCGGCTCGAGTGGGAACACCACGTCGCCACCGTCCCGATCGCCGTCAAATAACGCCCCGCCGAAGGCGGGCAAGATAGACGCTGTCAGCTGCGAGGCGAAGCCTTGATGGTCTGAGGCGCAGCCTCGCAGCTTTTCGCGCATCATTGCAGGCGTGAGTTCTGGCGAGACTCCGCCTCGGGTCCGACGCGCAGGCTCCGCCTTGCCAGGGCAGTGTCTCATTGCCCGCCCTCCGGGCGGGCGTAGACGCCTCGCCGTGGGCGTCGCCGCCATCGCCGTCTGGTGCGGCGCGGCGGTGCTCGCAGCTGGACAAGCGCCGCCGCCGGGCGCCGCCTGGCTGGTGCGTCCCCTGGACGGCCGCTCGTCGCTACGCCAGGCGCGCGCCGACGTCCTCGACACGCCGGTGCTGCCCGGCTCCGTCATCAAAGCCGTCACCCTCGTGGCCGCGCTCGAAGCCGGCGTGATCACCGAGCGCTCCACGCACGTGTGCCGCCGGGTCGTGACCGTGGACGGGCACACCTACACTTGCGCCCACCCGATGCTGCAGCGCGCGCTGACACCAGCCGAGGCGCTCGCCTATTCCTGCAACGACTTCTTCCTGGCCCTGGCGCCGCGGCTGCCGCGCGATAGCCTCAACGCCGTGCGGCGGAGCGCGGGTCTTCCTCCGCTGTCGCCTGCGACACCGCTGGCGGCGGCGCTGGTGGGTCTCGACGGACCCCGCGTCACGCCGCGCGCGCTCGTGGACGTCCTGGCCCGACTCGCCGGCGCGGGTCCGGCGCCGGGGGTGAAAATGCGCGACGAGACGCGTCGGGTGCTGGTCGACGGGCTGCGCGGCGCGTCCGACTACGGGACGGCATCGGCCTTGGGCGAGCGCGGCATCGCGGCGCTCGCCAAGACCGGCACTGCGCCCATGCCCGGCGGCGGCACGATGGGCCTCGTCGTGGCTCTCGCGCCGGCGAGTGCGCCGTCGCAGGGTGTCGTCGTCGTGGCGCCTGGCGCGGCCGGCCTCGACGCGGCGTCGATTGCCGGATACCTGCTCCTTGATTCAGCACGTAGAGGGCGGTCTTCAGACCGCCCGGCAAGCGGCGCTGAAAGCCCCGGTGAGCTTCGGGTCGGACGCAGTCGTGGCGCGGTGCAGGTCGAGACGCTCGCGATCGACGACTACGTCGCCGAGGTCGTGGCCGGCGAAGCCGGTGCCGACACTGGTGACGCGGCGCTCGAGGCGCTGGCGATCACGGTGCGCACCTACGCGCTCGCCAACCGCCGGCGCCACGCCGCCGAGGGGTTCGATCTCTGCGACACGACGCACTGCCAGGTGCTGCGCGCGGCCTCGCCCCGGACGCGCCGCGCGGCCTCTGTTACGTCGGGACGCCTGCTGCTGGCGAACGGACGCCCGGCGCAGGTGTTCCACTCCGCGTGGTGCGGCGGGCACCCCGAACGGCCATCCGAGGTGTGGCCGGGTGCGGTCGATCACGCGGCGGCGGTAGCTGCCGATGACGCCTGCGCCGGCGAACCGGGATGGACGAGCGAGCTACGGGCGACGGATCTCGAACGCGCGTTCACGGCAGCCGGCCTGCGCGGCGGGCCGCTGCGTGACGTGCGGGTGGCGGAACGCAGCCGTGCCGGGCGCGTGACACGCGTCCACGTGGAGGGCTGGTCGCCCGCGGATCTGAGCGGCCAGGAGTTCCGCACGCTGGTCGGGCGGCACCTGGGCTGGCAGCACGTCAGGAGCACCCTGTTCGATCTGCAGCGGACGGCGTCGGGCTACCGCGTCACGGGGCGCGGCTTCGGTCACGGGGCGGGCCTGTGCGTGCTCGGCGCCACGCGGCGTGCCGCGCGCGGCGCCAGCGCGGAGTCGATTCTGGCCTTCTACTTTCCAGGGCTCGCGGTCTCGGCCGCGCCCGCGGCGGCGCCCGCGCGCGATGACATCGGGCTGGCGCTTCCCGCGGAGGAATCGTCGGAGCGCCCGGCGTTGCTCGACCTGCTGCAGCGGTCGCGTGAGGAGATCGCCCGTGCGGCGGGCGTGCCTCCGCGGGCGATGCGGGTCACTGTGCACCCCACCGTCGAGAGCTTTGGCCACGCCACTGGGCAGTCGTGGTACGTGGCCGGCGCCACACGCGGATCCGACATCCACCTGCTGTCGATCGCCGTTCTGCGCCGCAACGGTCAGCTCGAACGTGTCGTGCGCCACGAGGTGGCGCACGTGCTGATCGACCGGTCGCTCGATAGCCGCCCGCTGTGGGTGCGTGAGGGGATGGCGGGGTATTTCGCGGGGCGGCCTGATTCCGCGGCCCGCGAGTTCCCGGTGTCGTTGAGGTGTCCGAGCAACGACGAACTGCGCCGCCCCTCGAGCAGCGAGGCGCAGCGGGACGCCTACGCGCGTGCGGAGGCGTGCGTCGCGCGCGAGATCGCGTCGGGCGTCCGGTGGCGCGACGTGCGGTGAGAGATCGATGGAAACGGTCCCGCGGCGGTTAGCCAGACGCGCATGCACTGACGCTCACGCGTGTGGGTGCTCGAAGCGGCGAAGCCTAGAAGTTCTTGAAGCGGACCGAGGCGCGGTCTAACCCAGGGCCGGCCAACATGCCGCTGCAGCCGAAGCGAGGGTGAGATGAGATCTGAAGCTCCGATCGGGCCGTCACGAAGCGATTCCCGGAAGCCACAGAAGCGCGATCACTGGTT